>JAQBHE010000282.1:0-10851 GCA_032128015.1 Holophagae bacterium | reverse complement strand
CTTGGACCAGATGCGCGACAACCCCACGATTGACTCCACCCCCGCGGGCGGCGATGCCGCCGCGACCGCGACCGCGCCCTGCGACTACGATGTGGTGGTGATCGGTGGCGCGTTCGCGGGCGCCGCTGCCGCGACCGTGCTTCGGCGCTTGCGCCCGGCTACCCGGGTCCTGGTGGTCGAGGACAGCGAGATCTTCGGCCACAAAGTGGGGGAGGCGACGGTCGAGGTATCGGCTTACTTCCTGCTGCGGGTGCTCGGTCTCTACGACCACTTGTCGAGGGAGCATCTGCCGAAACACGGTCTGCGCTATTGGTTCTGCGATCGTCCTGGCTGCCAACTCGCGGAGATGACCGAGATCGGTCCGGCGACCACCCCCGATCTGCCGTCGTTTCAGCTCGATCGCTCGCGGCTCGACGAGCACGTGCTCCAGCTCGCGAGCAACGAAGGGGCCGATGTTCTACGCCCGGCCAAGGTCACCGCCGTCGACCTCGGCTGGCCGGCGAACCGGATCGAGATCGAGGGCCCAGGCGGCGCAAAGCGCCAGGTCACGGCACGCTGGGTGATCGACGCCTCGGGACGGCACGCGTTCCTGGCGCGTCGGCTGCGTCTGCTCGAGCGCACCGAGCGGCACCCGATCGCGGCGGTGTGGCAGCGCTGGGAGGGGGTGCTGGACCTCGACGGTGTGAGCTTCCTGGGCGCCGGAGCCCGATCCCACGGATCTCGATCAGCCGGCGATTGGGCACCAACCACTTCTGCGGCTATGGCTGGTGGTGCTGGGTGATTCCTCTCGCCTGCGGCCGCACCAGCATCGGCCTGGTCTACGACAAGCAACTGTTCGAGCCCGCGGGCGAGGGAGACCTCCAGGCGCGGTACCTCGACTTCGTGCGCACCCGGCCCGGGCTCCGCGAGCTGGTCGCCGACGCTGTGCCCTGTGCCAACGACGGACTCTCCTACCAGCATTTGCCGTATCGCTCGCGGCAGTACATGGGTCGCGGATGGGCGCTCTGCGGTGACGCCGCCTCGTTCCTCGACCCGTTGTACAGCCCGGGCCTCGATCACGTCTCGATCTCGGTGTACGCCACGGTACGGCTGCTCGAATCCGAGCTCGACGGTGCTCTCCCCGAGGCCGAGCTAGGACCGCGCATCGACGAGCACAACGCCACCTTCGAGCGTGCCTACGGGCGCTGGCTCGATGGCCTGTACACCGGCAAGTACCAGCTCCTCGGCGACGCCGAGCTCACCGCGAGCGCCTTCCTCGTCGACACGGCGCTCTACTACCTTGGGGTGGTAGGGCCGGCGTACCGCGATCTCGAAGCGCTGCGCAACCCGCCGTTCGGAGTCGCCCTGCCGCAGGCGCGCATTGCCTACTGGGTGGCGCGGGGATTCAACCGCCGGCTCCAGCGCCTGGCGCAGCGGCGCCGCGAGACCGGTCTCTACGGACGGCGCAACGTCGGCTGGCGGCTCTTTGCTCCGCCCTTTCGCACCGGCCCGGCGGCGCTTCGACCGTTGCTGCGCGGCGTTGGGATCTGGCTGCGCCTCGAGCTGCGCCAGCTGGTCCAAGTGTTTCTGCCCAACCGAGTGTCCGCGCCTCGGCCCCAGCCGACCGAGCTCTGAGCTCGCTCGGCCCCGGCATGATCCACTTTTCTTCAACGTCTGTTGCCTTGCCGGCGACCTGCCGTCGAACGTTTTGAGCGCGTGCGGCACACCGAGGTCTGCCGCGGATCTCGGTTCGAAACGACGGTTAGGGGACGCCCCATAGCAGTCCATGGATCTTCTCGACCGTAGCCCAGTTTCGGGTGGTGCCTGACTGGGCCAAGGCCTTCAGGAGCGCCGGGGCTGCCTTGCTCTCCAGGATGCCGTTTGGGCACCACAAGTACGCGGCGTGCTTGCCGACGTGCACCTGTTCGGCGCCCCATTCCGCTTCGTCCAGGGCTTCGAGCGCGGTCAAAGCCTTGGAATTGGTGGTCATCGCAACAAGCAGACGAGAAGGATCAGTCGCAGTCGCCGTGAGGGTGTTTCCCGCGACGATGGCGGCGATTTCCTTGGCTGTCTTGACGATCACCAAGGCGTCTACACCCAACTCGGCAGCCACCGCCGCTCGGATGCGCTGTGCCTGCCTGTCCGGACGCTCAGAAGTGCCATCGAACACCGCGTTGCCGCTGTTCAGCAGGGTCTTCACGTCGGTGTAGCCCAGCGACTCGAGCAGCTGCCGAAGATCGGCCATAGCGATGCGCTTGGCCTTCCCGACGTTGATGCCTCTGAAGAGGGCCACGAATCGAGACATTCCGGGCGCCTATCGGTTCACGAACGAGCGGTCGGGGCCTATCCCTCTCGCGCCAGCGGTCCCCAGAGGTCGCGAAAGCAGAACCACTGGAACGGTTCCTGGCGGATGGCCCACTCGACATGGCCGGCGATCGCCTGAATGCCAGCCGCGAAGTCGGCTTCACGGTCGGTGGTCCTGGCGATCGTGATCGGCTCGCGAAAGACAACTCGCGAGCGGGCGCGACCGGCACGAAAGACGAACAGCGGCAGGATCGGCACCGCGGCTGCTCGCGCCATCGCCGCCGGGCCGATCGGGAGGTCTAGCGGCTGGCCAAAGAGCTCGGCGCGCAGGGTTCGCGCGCCGGCTCGTGGACGATCGCCTTGCAGCGCCACCAGGTCGCCGTGGCGCAGGGCGGTGAGCAGGCGCACGCCGAGGCTCGGGTCGTCGCCGCGCGCGAAATGGAACTGCACTCCGGGTCCGCGGCCCCGGGTCAGCAGGTCTTCGATGAAGCGCTGGGATTCGGCGTCGAGCTCGGGCTCCCGGACGACGTGCAGCCGGCGGTGGCGGGCGGGCTCGACATGCTGGGTGCCGACCGCCCAGTGGCCGACATGGGCGGTTACGACGATGAAGCCTCCGGGTCGTTCGGCCAGGGAGCGCCAGTGCTCTTCGCCTGCGGTCTCGACCTCGACTCGATAGCCAGGGCCGAAACCCTGGTAGCTCTCGGTCATGCACCAGGAGTGGTTCCAGATGGTGCGCCATGCTCGGAGATTCCCGCCGACGACTCCCCAGCGCGCCGGTCCGAGAGCGTGCTCGAGATTGTGGCGAATCGCCCGTCTGATCTTGCCGAGGACGAGGCCGAAGAACGTGGCGAAAATGGCGATGGCGAGGGCCAGGAGCACGCGCGGGAGGCGGGTGGCGGCGAGCAGATGGAGCCGGTACCAGAACACTCCCGAGAAGTGGAAGCGGCCCAGGAGTCTCCTCGGCCAGCCGGACACTTCCGGGGCCTGCGACGCGACCCGGAGGGCTTTCGCGTGGGATCGTGGCGGATCGATGCGCTCCGCGAGGGGACTCAAGGTCCTGCGAATCGCGGGTGGGTCGGCTGAGCGCACGCGCGACGGAACGGTCATGGTGGTTTTCACAGTCGCTGGACTGGTGGCCGGACGCCGCGCTGACACGATGCGCGATGCGACGGCCGCCCAGTTGCTGGGATGCCGAAAGTATACTGGTGGCAGACGCTGTCGGACGCCTTGAGGCTGGTCAAAGGTGGCGCCAAGAGCCGGGCCGGACTCGCAGAGCCGGGGTTCCGGCCCGTCGTACAGGGTCCCGTCGTGGTATCGCCCGCTATTCCCCGTCGCTACCGGCCGACCGCCACGCTCACCGCGTCGTTCGCGCTACACGCGGCGGCCATCGGCTCGGTGGCGATCGCGCCGCAGCAGTGGCGGTGGTGGTTGGGGGCGATGCTGGCCGACCAGGCGGCGCTCGCGGCCATCGGTTCGTGGCCGCGCAGTCGGCTGCTCGGTCCCAACCTGCGGCGGCTCGATCCGTCGCGCGCCGGCACCGATCGGGTCGCGCTGACTTTCGACGACGGGCCGGATCCCGGGGTGACCCCGCGGGTTCTCGACCTGCTCGACGCTACCTCGGCGCGGGCGACCTTTTTCTGCATCGGTCGTCGCGCTGTCGCGCATCCGCGGTTGGTGGAGGAGATCGTCGCCCGCGGCCACAGCGTCCAGAACCACACCTTCGGTCACAGCTTTGCCTTTGCGTTCTACGGGCCGCGACGCCTCGGGCGCGAGCTCGATCGGGCGCAGGACGTGCTCGGCGGTCTGGCTGGCGTGACTTGCCGCTACTTTCGCGCGCCCGCCGGCGCCCGCTCTCCCTACCTCGAGCCGCTGCTCGTGCGGCGCGGCCTCGAGCTGGTGTCGTGGACTCGACGCGGGTTCGATGCAGTCTCTCGAGACCGCGAGCGCATTGTGGATCGCCTGGTCGGGGGTTTGGCGCCGGGCGACATCCTGCTGCTCCACGACGGCCGCCTGCGCGAAACGCCCTCGTCCGCCGAGCCGCCGGTGCTCGAGGTCCTCCCGCGGCTCTTGCAGGTGCTCGAACGCCGAGGCCTGCGGTCGATCGCGTTGACGTCCGAGATCGGTTTGCCCTAGCCTTGCCGCCTATGTCCCCGTCGTCCATCCTGGGAGTGCCCGGAGTCCTGGCCCCCCGGCCGAGATCGCCGCTGGTCCCGACCGACGCGGCACTGAGGCGACCCCCGTCTTGGCTGGGCGCGCTGTTCGCGGGTGCCGAGCCGCGGGCGGTCCCCTCGCGGCACGACGTGGCGCTCCAGCTCGTGGAGCGCGGCACCCTGGCGTGGTTGACGGTGACAGTGCCCGGTGCGGCGAGTCTGGATTCGTCGCGGTTCCAGCGGGCGGTCGCCGGTGCCTACGAGGAGCTGCTCGGATGCCTCAGCGACCTCCCGGCCAAGCACCCGCTGCGGCTGTGGAACTTCGTGCCGCAGATTCTGGCGCCCCTCGACGATCTCGAGCATCGTTACTTCGCATTTAACAGTGGCCGGTTCGCCGCCTACGAGCGCACTTACGGTTCGGCGCTGCGGTTTCCCACCACCCTCGCAACGGCCTCGGGAACCGGTCACGAGGGTTCGGACTTCGTGGTTCATTGTCTGTCGTCGGTGCGACCCGGGCAGCCTGTGGAGAATCCCCTCCAGGTGCCGGCGTATCGATACTCGGCGCGCTACGGACCGCGTCCGCCGTGCTTCGCCCGCGCCACCATCGCTCCGTTGGACGGCGACGGGGCGTCGCGGCATTTGCTGGTCGGCGGCACTGCCAGCGTGCGCGGCGAGGATTCGGCCCACCCTGGGGACCTCGACTCTCAGCTTTGTGAGACCTTGACCAATTTGGTGGCGCTGCTGGATGCGGCGGCGCGGGCGGGCGGTATCGACGAGCGCCCGGCGAGCCTCGACAGTTTTCGGTCGCTGCGGGTCTACTACCCGCGACCGGAGCACCGGCCGCGGATCCAGGCTGCGATCGAATCGAGGTTCGAGCGCTTGAGCGCGCTCGAGCTGGTGGGCTGCGACCTCTGCCGCCCCGAGCTCCTGGTCGAGATCGAAGGGCTCGCCGATCTCGATCCGAGCTAATTGCGATCCGGGGCGGATCGGCGATCCGGGGCGGATCGGTGATCAGGGCGAAACGATGGCGGCCGGCTGCCGCTCGGGGGGCGCGGGCGAACGCGGGTCGTGGAGACGCCGGGCCAGCGGCACGTGGCGGTGCAGGGTCGCGACCAGGAACAGCAGTGCGATCCGCCAGCGGACGCCAAAGCTCAGCCCCGTGGCTCCCGCGAGCACCGAGGCCGCCGCGGGTAGTAGGTCGAGACGATCCGTGGGTTGACAGAGCAGGTCGCGAAACGCCGGGTCGTAGAAGCGCGAGACCCAGCGCGCGAAGTGACGGTGGCGTTGACGGCGACGGCGCTGGTAGCGGCCGAAGGCGCGCCGGCGCTGGCCTTCGTCAGCGAGTGCCTGGGCAATCGCGCTCGCTGCCTCGGAGCCCGACTCGAGTGCGAGCTGGACGCCGGTCGAGAACACCGGATCGAGAAATGACCCAGAGTCGCCGGCTAGCAGCCAGCGGTCGCCGGCGTAGCGGTTGGATCGATAGCTGAAGTCCGCCTCGTATCGCGGCTCGCCGGTCCGCCGGGCATGGGTCAGCTGGGTCGCCGCGACCGGCGTCGACGCCACGAGCCGATCGAGGATCTCGGGTTTGCTGCCGCCGTAGCCTCGGTACGCCGATCGCGGCATCACCACCCCGACGCTGGTCAGCTCGCTCGACAACGGGATCAGCCACAGCCAGCCGAGGTCTCGACGGGAGATCACTTGGATGTCTCCCTCGGGAACGCCTGGCCGCAACTCGACGCCCTGGTAGTGGGCGTGGAGCGCGACGTTCGCGAGTCCTGGCTCGGGGCGCCTGAACCCCAACCGTTTTGCCAAGAAACCCGCCTGGCCGGAGGCGTCGATCAAGTAGCTCGCGGACAGACGCTCGCGGCGGCCAGGAGAATCGCGGTCCTCGACCTCGACTGCCACGCCGTCCTTGGCGATCTCGACCTCGACGGCGCGGCAGCGCTCATGGACGACCGCGCCCCGCCGTTGCGCTGCGCGCAGAAGCAGCTCGTCGAAGCGTGCCCGCGGCACCTGGTAGGCGGGAGGTGGCGACAAGTCGAGGCTGCTGGAGAAGACGATCGAGGCGCTGGCGGATCCGTCCTCGAACAGAAAGGTTGCGCCGCGCTTGATCGTGAATCCCTCGGCTCCGATCCGCTCGCCAACGCCGAGGCGGTCGAACGTAGCCGCCGCCGCCGGCAGCAGCGACTCGCCGATGTGGAAGCGGGGGAATCGCTCGCGCTCGACGACCACGACGCGGTGGCCGGCCCCGGCCAGAACTCCGGCGGCGGTCGACCCGGCCGGGCCGCCGCCGACGACGACCGCGTCCCAGGGTTCGGACGGGGGGGTGCCGTTCATCGGAATCGCCGGCGGCCGGTGCGTGAGAGTACGGTCTCAGGCCGGCTCGAGCACGCGCCCCGGGTTGAGGATTCCTCGGGGGTCGAGGGCCTGCTTCAAGGTGCGCATCAGCGCGAGCTCGGCGTCGCTGCGTGTGAGCTTGAGGTAGGGCCGCTTCTCGAAGCCGATCCCGTGCTCCGCCGATACCGTGCCGCCGCGCGACTCGAGCGCTCCATAGACGATCGCCTCGACCGCCCGGCGCGCTTCCCGGCTGCCGTCGCCGACCCCGACCACCACGTGCAAGTTGCCGTCTCCGAGGTGGCCGAAGACCACGATCCGAGCATCGGGCCAGCGCTGGCCGATGCGGCCTCGAACCTCGGCGACGTACGCTTCCATATCGCCGATGGCGAGCCCGATGTCGTAGGTGAAGATCGGCCCCATCCTTCCCATCTGCTCGACGTCGTCGCGGATCTCCCACAGCTTGTCGCGCTCGGCCCGCGAACGACCGAGCACGGCGTCTTCGATCAGTTCTTCTTCGAGGCAGGCGCCGAGAACGCGCTCGAAGCGCTCGCCGTCTTCTTCCTGGTGGGCGCCGAGGGCTTCGACCAGGACGTAGAACGGCGAGCCATGGGGTAGCGGCGGCAGGCTCTTCGCTGGGGGCGAGGTGACCAGCCAGTAGAAATCGTCCCACATCACTTCGAAAGCGCTGAGGTCGGCGCCGAGGCGATCCTGGGCCGCGCGCAGGAAGCCGGTGACTTTGTCGAAGCTGGCGATCGAGACCAAGGCGATGTTGTGGCTGCGCGGCTGCCGGACGAGTCGCAGCACCACCCGGGTGACGATGCCGAGGGTGCCCTCGCTGCCGATGAACAGCTGCTTGAGGTCGTAGCCCGAGTTGTTCTTGACCATCTTGAACATGCTGGAGATGACGGTGCCGTCGGCGAGCACCGCCTCGAGGCCGAGCACGAGATCGCGGGTCATGCCGTAGCGAATCACCCGGTTGCCGCCGGCGTTGGTGGCGACGTTGCCTCCGATCTGGCACGAGCCGCGGGCGCCGAGGTCGAGCGGAAACATCAGTCCGACTTCGTAGGCCTTCTCCTGGATCGTCTGCAACGGTACCCCGGCCTGAACGGTCATCGTGCGACCGAGCTCGTCGATCTCTTCGATCTTGTTCATCCGCTCGAGCGACAGCGCGATCTCGCCGGCGCGGGCGACGTTGCCGTGCACCAGCCCGGTCATCCCGCCCTGGACGCACACCGTCTGACTGGCCTCGTGACACAACCGCAGGGTGGTCGCCACCTGATCGGTGGTTCTCGGGCGCACCACAGCGGCCGCCGCGTTGGGCTCGGTCAAGCCCCAGCCGGCGCTGCGCGAGGTGACGTCGCCGCCGACCAGGACGGTGTCTTCTCCTAGCGCCGCGACGAGTTTGGCGATGAGTTGGCCGATGAGATCGCTCATGGTGTGTCCTCGCCAGAAACGTTCGCAGCAGCCGTCGCGCGAGCGATCGCGGCGAGCGTGGGAATGGTACTTTAGCGTCCGTCGTTCGCGAGCGTCTAAGACCGTGGAGACCGGACTCGATCTTGCCCCGGTGCCCGAAGCCCGACGCTCGTCGAGCATCGCCGATGTCGCGCTGTTGTTCGCCGGCGCCAACGTCGTCGCGACCACCTTGGTGACCGGCGGTGCGCTCGGCGTTCAAGCGTCCCCCGGGCGCACGTTGACCATCGTGCTCCTGGGAGTGGCTCTGGGCACCGCGCCGCTGGCGGTCCTGGCGCGGCTCGGGCCGCGCTCGGGTCTGCCGAGCATGGTGCTGCTCCGCCAGCCCTTCGGCAGCGCCGGCGCCGCGGCGATCTCGCTGCTGCTGATCGTCACCAACTTCGCCTGGATCGCGTTGAACAACGTCATCGCCGCGAGCGCTCTGGCGCGGCTGGTCGGCGGCCCGGAGTCGGGTTGGTCGCTGTTGATGGGCGGGCTCGCGGTGATCCTCGCGCTCGCGGGCCCGCGGGCGATGGCGATGTTCGACCGCTTCGCGGTGCCGGCGATGGCGGTTCTCGGGGGGTCCTTGACGCTCGCGCTGTTGCGAGGAGGCGGCGGACCGGCGGTGGCGCCGCCGCCGACCGAGATCGGCGTCCTCGCCGGACTCGACCTGGTCGCCGGCTACCAGGTGAGCTGGAGCTTGATGTTCGCCGACTACACCCGCTTTCAGCGCCGCGAGGGTCAGGCGAGCACCTCGGTGTTCCTCGGACTTTCTCTGAGCAGCGCCTGGCTGATGCTGGTGGGAGCGGCTGCGGCGCGCGCCGGCGGCGGCGCAGACCCGACCGCGATGATCCTCGGGCTCGGGCTTCCCGCGGTGGCGCTGCTGGTGGTCGCGCTGTCGACCCTGACCACCAACTTCGTCAATCTCTACTTGTCGTCGCTCGCGCTCAAGAATCTAGCGCCGCGCGCTCGCGGCGGCTGGGTGGTGGTTGGCCTGGGTGCGGTGGGCACCGGCTTCGGACTGCTGTCGCCGGGCCTCCTCGACCGCTACGCCATCTTCATGGGTTACCTTGGAACGCTGCTGCTGCCGATCGTCGCGATCACCCTCGTTCACTTTTTCGTCGGCGCGCGCCGACCGAGCCCAGCCGGGGCCGTGCGTCCGGCAGCAGTGATGGCGTGGGCGATCGGCGTCGTGGTCTACCAGGCGGTGTCGCGGTTGTGGCCGGTGTTCGGAGCGACGATTCCGACCCTGATCGCGGCGGGCGTCGCGTACGCGGCGCTTACCCTTCGATCCAGCGCCGAGCGCCGAATGACGCCTTGCCGCTGAGGTCCCTATTGGCCGCCTGTCGTTGCCCAGGGGCCGGCTCAACAAGATACCAGACGGTTCGAGTTTCCCGGCTTTCTTCGCAGGGTCAAACCTGGTTTGCCGATCGCCCACAAGCGGTCCGTGGTTCGGATGTACCAAACTCCTTCGACCAGAGCTGGCGAGGCGAGGGTCGGACCGAGCCGGTCGACGTGGAGGATCTCGAACCGTGGTCCGGCGGCCAGAACGAAGGTCTCGCCCTCATCGTTGGTGAAGAACACCTTGCCGTCGACCGCCACCGGAGAGGCCGAGAAGCTCTCCCGCCGCGCCTCACCCATTCGCCCCTGGAACAGCAGCTCGCCATCGGACGGGCGAAAGGCGGAACAGGATGGGGACTGGTCCGGCGAACCGCAGTTTTCGCGTCATGTCATCTCCGCCCGGTTCTCTGGGGAGCTCGAGGTCACGGGTCAGTGGGTCAAGACGTGAAGCACGGTGTTGACCCCCAACGGGTAGGCCTTGGGGAGCGAGAACAACTCGAAGAACTCTCGCGATTCGCCCTCGCGCTCCCAACCGTCGGCGATGTCGGTGTTGTGGCTCATCAGGACCATGATGCGCCCGTCCTCGTCGAGGATCGCTCGAAGATGGGGCACCGCCGATTCTTCGCCTCGCTCCGAGGTGGCGCCGCCGCTGCGGTACCAGTACTGGATCGATGGGATCTGCGGCACCTCGTCGAGCGTGAACAGGATCCGGAACAAAGGGTGGTCCAAGGGCAGGTCGATGATCGGATAGCGGTCCGGCGGCAGCGCCTTGCTGATCTCGCCCACCCAATGACGCCAAGCGCGGTCGCCCCAGAAATCGTCGGCCCACAGGAAGCCTCCGCGCTCGAGGTACTGCCCGAGGTTCTTGGCCTCGAGCTCGTCGAAACCCGCGGTCCCCGGGTCGGACATGAACAGGAAAGGGTGGAGGAACAGCTCCTCGTCAGTCAGCCGCACCACCATGTGATCGGGATTGCCACGGCGGTCGCGCCGGATCGGTGCCCGGGTCAGCTCGGCGAGCCGGGTCATCAGGTTGATGTCGGAGTCGGGGTAGTCGGTGTTCCAGCCATGACCCAAGTCCTCCCAGCTGACCTGGGCGTAGAGCATCCGGCAGAAGCTGAAGCTGCCTTCGGCCTGGAAGCTGGCGCCGGGGAGTTTCGGAGGGGTGCGCGGACCCCAGCCCCGGAACTGCGCAGTTGCGGCTCCGGCAACGACGACGATCGCCACCAGCCCGGCGGCCCTTGCGAGCTTGCGATGCGCGATGCTGGGTTGGGGCTCGGCCATGGTGCGGAGC
>JAQBHE010000281.1:0-2541 GCA_032128015.1 Holophagae bacterium | reverse complement strand
CGCGCACAACGAGGTGACCGGCGACGCATCTCAGACCTTCACCGGGCTGACCGACACCCAGCTCCGGCTGCTCTACACACTGGGCCGCGATCGCGCCGTCGCCTCTCTGTCGGTCAACCTGCCGACCGGGACGCACTCGTTCTCGACCACCGAGTTCGTCGTGTCCAGCTCGATGAGCTCGCCGTTCCTCTCGTTCCCGGTCAGCAGCCTGGGCACCGCCTTCGCGGTTACCGGCGGCGTCGCCTACACGGTTCCCACCGGTGGGTGGAACGTGGGCTTCGCGGGCAGCGTGCGCTACGCGTCCGGCTACCGGCCGTTCAGCGACCAACCGGTCACCTACAGCCCCGGGTTGGAAGGCCGTTTGCGCATCGGCGCCGATCGGCTCATCGGGCGGCGGGCGCGGCTGCTGCTCGGCGCGACCTACAGCACGTTTTCCACCGACCAGTTCTCGGGAACGGGCATTGTGAGCGGTTGGTTCAATCCCGGCCATCGTTTCATCGCCGACGTGGGATACAGCTACACGTGGGGTCGCACCACACTCGGCTTCGGCGCCTGGGATTTCTACCGGGCGGCGGGGGCCAGCGGCAGCTCGCCGAACGCGGACAGCAAGGAGAACGTGTTCAACGCAGAGTTGCGGGTGGGCCACCAGCTGGCGCCGCGTTTCGTGCTCGAGCCGTTGGTGGGATTCCGGCAGTGGAGCCCGGGCAACATCCGCGGCGGCCGGCTGTACACGTTCGGCGCGAGCGCCCGTATCGGCATTAGCGATCAATTCTCGGCCACGGCCACGGCGCGGGTCGGTCCAGGCTGGGTGTACGACCCAACCCCGGGGCGCAACGGCCGGACGGACTTGACCGCCACCGGCCTTTCGGTGTTGGTGCGCTATCAGCGGTAGCGAGACGGCGAGCGTCGCAATTCTTGACGGTCCCCGGGGCGGGTTGTAGGTTGGCGCGACCTTCAACGGCGGAGTAACGCGCCCGAATGCCAGCTGAGCTGGGCGGATCGCAGATCTCCTCGCTGCTCGAGGCTCTGCCGGGGATTGCGAGCGTCTTGCGCAGCCCCGTGGCCGACGCTTTGGTCAAGGCGATCCGGGGGGCGGCGGGAATCGGCGAGTTCGAAGTCGAGGATGCCGAGGAGTTGGTCCGCTATGCGGTGCGCCGCGGGCTGATCGGCCCCGACGAGGGCGACCGCGTCTTGTCGGACGTGCAAACGGCGATGAAAGCCAAGCGCAAGACCGCGCGCGGCGCCAAGCCCAAGCCGGCGAAGAAGCCCGAGAAAAAGCGGAAGTCTCGCCGCTGAGCGGATTCGCTGGCCATTCTCGTCATCGTCACACCGTAGGACGCTACACCCGGAATCCCTTCACCAACGATCGTAGTTTCTCGGCCGCCTGCAGCAGGGTCGCGGCACCGGCAGCGAGCTCCTGCGTCGAGGCGCCTTGCTGCTGGGCCGCGGCCGACACCTCCTGCGCCCCGGCGGCGTGAGCGCTCGCCTTGCCCGACACCTGCTCGGTCTTCCGGGACAGGTCTTCGGCGATCGCACGATTCTGCTGCGCCGCCACAGCGACGCGGGTGGCCACTTGCTCGACCTGCTCCACCGCCGCCGCGATCTCGGACAAGGCGTTGGCCGCGCCCTCCGCCACCGCTTCGATGCCGCGCACTTTGGCTTGGCCGTCCCCCATCACGGCGGTCATCCCGTCCATCTGCTTGCGAATCGCGGCTGTGGCCCGGGCCACTTCCTCGGCGGCGTGCGCCGACTCGTCGGCGAGCTGGCGCACCTCCTCGGCGACGACGGCGAAGCCGCGTCCGTGCTCGCCAGCGCGCGCCGCCTCGATCGCCGCATTCAGAGCGAGCAGATTGGTCTGCGACGAGATCCGGCGGATCAGATCGACGAAGTCGTCGATCGCCGCGCTCTGCTCCACCAGCCGCGTCACCTGCTGCGCGGTCGTCAGCACCACTTCGCGTACGCCGAGCAGCGACTCACCCGCCGTGCGGATGTCGCCGCGGTGGCGCGTAGCCACGATGCGGATTTCCTCGCCGAGCCGGGCGGCGCGCCCCGCCGACTCGGCCATTTCGCCCGCGGCGTGACGCAGCTTGCCGAGCCCGGTCTCGATCGATGCGAGCTCGGTGCGTTGCATGTCGGCGCCGCTCGAGATGTCGACCATCGCCGTCGATACCTCGCTCGACGAAGCGGCGAGCTGCTCGCTCACCGCCGACAGGTCCCCCGCCGAGGTCGTGATTCGGTCGGACTCGCCGACCACCTCGCGCACGATCCCCCGCAGCCGCTCCGCCATGTCGCGCAGCGCGTGGGCAAGCACCTCGAACTCCCGCGGCATCGCGCCGCTCGTCACAGGTCGCAGATCGCCAGCGCCGAAGCGCTCGGCCGCCGTCACGAGCCGGCCCAGCGCCCCCACCACCGACCGCACCGAGAGCACCGAGGCCACGATCCCGAGCCCGACGAACACTGTCAGGACGAACCAGAGGAACAGCTCCCGGCGCGCGGCGAGCTGCGCGAGCCGGTTGGCGACCTGCGCCGCCTTTTCCGATT
>JAQBHE010000280.1:0-3737 GCA_032128015.1 Holophagae bacterium | reverse complement strand
GGCGACAGATATTTCGGTGCCTGTCACTCGAGGAGGAGGGGGGCTAGGTGCCTTCTTTGGTGGTGGGCGTCACCGTACTGGTACTGGCACCACAGCGCCCGGCGCAGGAACAGCTGGGCGTCGCACTCGTAGGTGAAGCCGAAGCCGCCGTGGAACTGGATCGCGCGGTCGCCGGCGAACGCGAAGGCATCGCTCGACTCGGCCTTGGCCATGCGCAGCGCGACCTCGGCGCCGGGCTTTCCGATCACGGTGGCGGCGTGGTAGAGGTGGGAGCGCGCGCGCTCGAGACCGATCAGGATGTCGACCGTCGGGTGCTTGAGCGCCTGGTAGCTGCCGATCAGGCGGTCGAACTGGCGGCGTGACCCGAGGTACGAAACCACCAGTTCGAGGGTGCCGGCGATGCCGCCGCAGGCCTCGGCCGAGACCAGCAGCAACGCGGCGTCGCGAATCGCGAGAATCGCGCGCGCGGCGGCGTCGCCGCGGATCAATGCACCTGCGTCCACGGTGACGTCGTCGAGCGCGAAGCGATAGCTGCGACGGGTCTCGTCGACGACGATCTCGCGCTCGAGTGCGCTCTTGGGGATCCGATCGCTCGAAATCAGCGCCACAGCCGGAGCGCCGTCGACCGAGACCGTCACAACGACCAGCTCGGCGGCTGCCGCGTCGAGCACGAAGCACTTCTCGCCCGCAAGTCGCCAGCCGTTGCCTGCAGCCTCAGCGGTCGCCTCGCCGGACTCGAGCTCCCAGCTGCCGTCAGCCTCCACAGTGGCGACCGTAGCGATCGCGCCCTCTGCAATCCGCGGCAGCCAAGCTTGCTGCTGCTCGGCATCGCCGCCCGCGACCAGTGCCTGGACGGCCAGCTGCGTCGCCACGAACGGTCCGCCGTAGAGATGGCGCCCCATCGGCTCGACGATCGGCACCAGCTCGGCGAGCTCGAGACCGACGCCACCGTGCTCCTCGGGGATCGCGATCCCGGTCCAGCCGAGGTCGGCGATCTCGGCCCACAGCGCGCGATCGAACCCGTCCTCGGTCTCGATTTGGGTGCGCGTCGCTTCAATCGGCCAGCGGTCGCGGAAGAAGCGGGTCGCGATGTCCGCGAACATTGCCTGCTCGCGGCCGAAACGGATCTCGTCAGCTGGGGTGTCAGGAGGCGCGGGAACCCGCGCCGAGTCTCGTGATGGGTCTGTCGATGTCATCGCCGCCGTCCGCTCGTCACGATCAGCTCTTCGGCAGGCCGAGCACCCGCTCGCCGACGATGTTGGCCTGGATCTGGCTCGTGCCGCCGCCGATCGTCGCCGAGAAGGCGTTGAAATAGGACCGCTGCCACTTGCCATGGTCGAGCGCGCGCGGATCGCCGACCCACAGCGCACCATTCGCCCCGGCGAGCGAGATCGCGAACTGGAACAACCGCCGACGGTGCTCGGTGGCGCGCAGCTTGGACGACAGCGGAATCGAGAGCGGCCGTTCGGAGACCAGCGCCGGGATCTTGGCGCGGCTGCGGCACAGACGGTCGCCGCGGGCCTCGATCAGAAAACGCACCAGCTGGTCGCGAACCAGCGGATCCTCGATCGCCGGCCGGCCGTCGCGGCGCGCGCGCCGCGCGAGCTCCACCACATCCTCGACGCTCACGAACATCGACGACAGCCCGCCGGCCTGGCCGCCGCTCGCGCCGCGCTCGAAGGTGAGCGTGGTCATCGCGATTTGCCAGCCTTGGCCTTCTTCACCGAGGCGACAGGCCACCGGGATGCGCGCGTCGTGGAAGAAAGTCTGCACAAACCCGTGCTCGCCGGTGAGCTTCTTGATCGGCCGGGTCTCGACCCCGGGCACGTCCATCGGCGCGAGGAAGTAGCTGAGTCCCGCGTACTTGTTCTTCGAGCTCGAGTCGGTGCGGTCGAGCAGGATCATGTACTTCGCGTAACCGCCGAGGCTCGTCCAGATCTTGCTTCCCGAGACCACGTAGTCGTCGCCGTCGCGTACCGCTCGGGTCTGGACGTTGCCGAGGTCCGAGCCGTGGTCGGGCTCGGAGAATCCCTGGCACCAGATGTCGTCGGCCGACAGGATGCCCGGGATGTAGCGACGCTTGTCCTCTTCGCTGCCCATGTGGAGGATCAGCGGACCGGCCCAGTTGAGGCCGATGGTGTTGGGGACGAACGGTACGCCGAGCCGCGCCATCTCCTGGTCGACGATGTCTTGGAACACCTGCGGTCGGCCGCCGCCGCCGTACTCCTTGGGCCACGCCATCCCGAGGTAGCCGGCCTCGTAGAGCTTGTTCTGCCAGCTGCGCAGGTACTCGAACTGCTGGTCGCTGCCGACCTCCATGAAGGTCTCGGGGAGCAGGAAGTCCGGGTCCGGCGGCCGGTTCTGCTCGAGCCAGGTCGCGACTTCTTCGCGGAATGTGGCGAGCTTTCGCTCTTCGGGCGCTGACATCGGGCGTTCCTGAAAACGGTTGAAGAATCGCGGCTGGTCTAAGGATCTCCGATGCTACGCGATCCACACGCGAAGGCAGAACCTCGAAGCGCAGCGACTTGCCGCCGTTTGCCTGGCCCCTGTTGGGGAGCAAGAGTAGTGACTAGAATCACTAGCATGCCAACCAAGGAACCAGAGTTCCGCCAGGTGCTCGAAGCGGCAGCTCGGCTCCAGGAACTCGTGCCAGATGCCGTCTTGGTCGGAGGCGCCGCAGCAGCCCACCATGCGGGTCACCGCCTGTCATTCGACGACGACCACGTGGTGGCCGACCTGCGCGGACGTTTCGACTCGGTGCTGCAAGCGCTCGAGGAGACCGACGGCCGGGGGGACGTCGCGGGTCCAGCGGCCGGTGCTGATCCTGGGTCGGCTCGATGGCGTCGAGACCGGCGTGAGGAATCTCATTCGCCGCAGAGCGCTCGAGGTCGCGGAGGTGAAGGTCGGACGGCGGAAGCTGCGCGTGCCAACGCTGGAAGAAATCCTGCGAATCAAGGCCTGGCTTTGTCTCATTCGCAACGCCACGCGCGATTATCTGGATGTGGTAGCGCTTGCCGAGCGGCTCGGCGAAGACGCCGCAGCGACCGTTCTCCGCGCCCTCGACGACTACTACGAGGATCAGCAGGGCCAGGGCGGGCACCGGATCGCGACCCAGGTCGCTAAGCAGCTCGCCGAGCCGCGGCCGTTTGATCTCGCCGAGGTCGACCTGCGTTTCTATCGCCGGCTCGAGCCGCGGTATCAGGACTGGTCGGCGGTGGCCGACGCGGCACGGCGTCTGGCGGTGCGCGTTTTGGAACAGGCCGCGGTCGAGGGGCCATCTCGATGATCCACCGCCACCTGCAGGTTCCCGAGGGCACCGCGCCAGAGGACCTACCCCTGGCCGCAGTCGCGGACCTCTTAGAGCGCGGTGATCTCGACGACTGGCGGCCGCTGCTGCTGGCCATCGGGCGTGACCCGTTCGGCGAGCTCGCCGACGCGGTCAAGAGAATCGTCGACACCAACCCGATGTATGGCACCTCGGTCTTGTTCCGGGCCTGGATCGACCGCAGCCAGTTCCGCGCGGAGGGGCGGCGGGACGGCGCGAACCGCCCCAAGAACAGCCTGCGCGGCATCCGACTCGAACGCGGCGAGACCCAGGTTGCGGTCGCCGAGCGCGCCGGCATGAGCCAGTCGGACTACTCGAAGCTCGAGCGACGTCGGGACTTGCAGGTCTCGACCCTGGCCCGGGTTGCCTCGTTGTTCGGGGCGCGTCTGCGGTTGGTCTTCGCGTTTCCGGA
>JAQBHE010000279.1:0-3664 GCA_032128015.1 Holophagae bacterium | reverse complement strand
GCAGCAGCCGTGGATGCGTGGATGAGCGCGCCATTCCTTTCGGCCACCATCATCGATCCGGCGGCAGGGGAACGGCTAAGACAGATTGTTGACGACCACTCCTTCTGGGCCTTTTCTCATCGCAGTCCTCAGCGGCCGCTCGAACCGAGTGCGGCGGGGCGCACCAGCGAGATCCAGGCCCCTACGTTGATTCTGGCAGGCGAGCATGACATACCGGCGTGTCTGGAGGTTGCTGCCTTGCTCGATGAGTCGGTTCTAGAGTCACGCAAGGTCATCATGGAGGAGACCGGCCACCTGCTTCTAATTGAAAAGCCTGAAGAATTCAATCAGCACCTGGTCGAGTTTATCGGCACTGTAAGCCGCGGCGGCGTCTAACAAGCCGATGAACCTGATCATCCAACCTGTCACGACCCGTGCTTGCACACGGCCCGCGCCATGTCGGATCGCAGGTTTTCGACGACGTTAGGCGGGCAGGAACCGCGCCCGAGGGGTGTGACGTGCCGCTGGTAGAATCCCGATGTGCCCGAGATCTCTCGCTTCCTCGGCATCGTGATCGCGATGTACCATCGTGACCACCCACCGCCGCACTTCCATGCCCGATACGGCGAGCGACAGGCGAAGTTGATCTTCGGAACGAACTCCACGGCGAGGTCTTCGAGCCGCTTCAGGATCCGTCGTACTTTGGCAGCTTCAGAGTGGCGCTGGACACTGTCACTTGGCCAAATGGTGTGGACTTCGCCCCCGAGTTCCTCTATGAGCGGCTTCGAGTGCCCGCCTAACCCAGCCGCTTCAGCGGACACCACCCGTCGCTTCGCTCCAGGCGGCGCCGCTGATCCGCAGGGCCGTTCGACGCCAAGAAGGTCGATGAGCAGGTCGGCTGGCGCACCTGCTCTGATCGCCAGCGTGCTCGTCTGCTCGGCCTCGCTGGGCGCGCAGTCGTCGCGCGCAGCGCCGCCTGGCCGGGCTAATCAGGTTCTCCTGGACTTCGATGCTCGGCTCAAGCGGATCGACGGCTACCTGGTGCAGGGTGAAGGTGACAAGGCGTACTCACAAGCCACATCTCTGATAGACGACGCATGCCGTCGGCAATGCTGAAGACCGCTGCGACGAGCCCGACGCCAATTGCCAGCACCAGCACTGTCACGGTCGTTGTGCCCGCCCGCGCTCGCAACATCCGTGCACCGAAGCGCAGGTCGCCGCACAGGCTCATCGACCTCAGCGTACTATTCCGAGTCGCTGGTCCTTGCTCTAGCCGCCCGCTCGGAATCAGCGCGGACGCCCGAGACGCACCACGGTCGCACCCCAGCCGCCGGCCTCGGGCGGCGCATCCTCGAAGCTCTTCACCCGCGGATCGCGTTCGAGGACCGTGCGCACGGTCTTGCGCTGCATCCCGATGCCGCGGCCGTGGATGATTCGCAGCTCCGCGAATCCACGCTCTGAGGCGGCGTCGAGATAGTCGCGCACCACGTCCGCGACCTCTTTCGGCGGGAACGAGTGGAGGTCGAGGACTTCGGTGATCTCGATCTCGACGAGCTCCGGCGGATCCTCCGCCGGGTCGTCCGGCCGATCACCGTCCTCGGGATCCTCGGACATCAACGGAAGGTTCAACGGAACAGCTTGAGGATCGCGATCAACGCGCTGAAGCCGCTGTCGGGGCCGGCTACCGGAAAGCCGATATCGATGTTGAGGACGGTGCTGAACGGGCCGGTGACCGTGCCCACCAGACCGACTCCGGCGAGAAACTCACTCTCGAGTTTGGATTCGCGGTCGGTGGCCCAAGCGGCGTCGCCGACCAGGTCGAGACGGAACAGCTCGCCGAAGCCCAGGCCGTAGCTGAGGTGGGTCGCGTACGCTTCTTCGGCGCGCACCCGATCGGAGCGGTAGCCGTGGACTCGGACCTCGCTGAAGAAGCCGAACTCGTACTTGCTGAAGCGGTCGAGGTCGCGACCACCGAAGTACTCGATCTCGGCGCCGATCTTCTGGAACTTGGGCAGGTGCCAGACCTTGGCGACGCCGGCGCCCCACTTCGAGTAGCTGTCGAGCGCGGGCTCGAGGTCGGCGGGTCCGGGTAGGCCCCACGGTTCCCACTGGTCGCGCACTACCTCGCGGCCGAACGCTCGCAGCCGATAACCCTTGCGGTTGTAGCGGCCAGACAGGGTGAACGAGTGGCTCAAGTGATCGGTCGGCAGGACGAAATCGACGGCGGTGTCCTCGGCGCGACGGAACTTGTTCCAGCGCAGGCTGTACTCCAAGTCGAGCACAAAGAAGTTGCCGATCGGCCTGCCGATGTTGACGTCGATGTTCGGTCGCAACGCCTTGACGTCTTCCTCGACCGCTTCGCGATCGCCGCGGAAGATCGAGTCAGTGCCGGCGATGGCGAATCCGACGACATCGACGCCGCCGGTGAACTTGGAACCGAGCAGGGTCGGCGAGGCGACGTTGAGGGTGAGCAGCGGTCCGGCGAAGAAGGCGTTGACCTGGGTGCCGGTGCCCTTCCAGTCGTAGGAGAACCAGTTGATCCCGACCAGCGGCACCGGGAAGTCGAAGGACTCGTCATAGAACGCCCCGCCGGCGAGGAACAGCCGGGTTGGGTCGAGCTCTTCTTGGACCACCCGCTCGCCGGTGTCGTCGTCGGCGACCAGGTAGCGCAGCCCCTTGTCGGTGTCACGGAGCATGGTCGCAGGCGATGCCAGCATCGCATCGCGGCGTGCCTCGAACTCCGGGGCGTTGATCGCGACGTTGCTGAGCAGCACCTCACGCTCGACGACCGTGGTGTTGCCGAGCAGCGACAGCTGCTGTTGGCCGACCAGCCGTAGCGGCAGGAAGAAGCTGTCGAGCTGCCATGCCGCCGGCCCTCCCGCGGCGTCGACCGGCGAGTAGGTGATGGCCTCCTCGTTCGACTGCACTTCGCCCTCGAGGCCGAGCTGGATGCCGCGGGTCCGTACTCGGGTGTAGAGCTCGCGGTCGATCCACACCGTCCCCTGGAACAGGGTGCGGCCGGGCTCCGGGCGCACCGCCGGTCCGAAATCGACCACCCAGCAATCGCGGCCTTCGACGAGGGCGGTGCCGCGCAACGAGTAGCGGTAGTCGCGAGTGAAGGTGATCTCGACCGGCAGTGCCGAGGCTTTCTCGGGCTGGAGCAGCGGGATCTGGGGAATGCGCTTGCTCCGCCAGCGCACGCCGTTGACCAGGAACTCCTCCCAGGCCCAGTCGGCGGGCTGGCCGCGGCGGAAGAAGAATGCGCCGCGGAACGTGGCATCGATCGACTGCACGCTGCCGCCGACCTGGAAGCGCATCGACGTGGTGTTGACTGCCGAGTAGGTCAACAGACGGCGGGCCTGGGCGTCCTCGACCGCCTGCAGCCGGCGCAGGATCTCTTCGACCGGCATCGTGCGGCTGCCCTCGACCAGCACCCGCTCCTCGACCCCTTCGACCCCTGCCAGGTCGCCGACCCCAGGGCGATCGAGCCGCAGCAGGAATGCCGCCGGCGCGTCGGCGATGGCCAGCCGGTAGCCGCTCTTGGTGCGCTCGCCGCTGTACAGCGGTGAGGCCTCACCGGTGGTCGGCTCGAAGAGCGCCGGCGAGGTCAGCTGGCCGGAAGGGAAATCGAGACTCAAGCCGGTCTCGCCAGCCGGCCGTTTGACCACCACCCGCAAGGACAGGT
>JAQBHE010000278.1:0-7272 GCA_032128015.1 Holophagae bacterium | reverse complement strand
CCGCTGTCTCGGCGACGCCCAAAGAAGGCTACACGGCCGACTTTGCCGCCGACTCGTGGTGGGTGCGCTCGCTTCTCGAGCGCGGCTTCGCGATCCGAAGAGACCTCGATCTCGGCGCCACGGTCCGACCGAGCTACGCCGAGCTGCGGAGAAGGATCGCGAGCGGAGGTGTGGCAGCGACCACCGCCGCCACCAAGGCGATCGAATCTCTTCTCGCGCAGCTCGAGGCCGACACCACTCTCGGCTACCGGCTCTATCAGACTCGCAAGGACGACTACCGCGTGCGGGCCTTCGCGGCCGGCGACGAAGGTGCGATCCTCGAGCTGTTTGCGCGCAGTTTCCACGTCGTGCGCGGAGTCGACCACTGGCGTTGGAAGTACCAGGAGAATCCCTATGGTCGAGAGCGGGTGAGCCTCGGCTGTGCCGCTTCGGGCGAGCTGGTGGCGCACTACGCGGCGTATCCGGTGCGCCTCTATCGGGGTCCGGACGTCGCCCGCGGCCCCGCCGTCGAGGTCATCCACCAGGTCGGCGACACCATGACCGCGCCTCACGTTCGCTCGGTCGGCCGCGGACCCACCAGCCTGCTGGGTCGCGCTTCTCGGCACTTCTACGCGGCCTTCTGCGAAGGTCGAGTGGCGTTCAACTACGGCTTCAACACCGCCAACATCCAGAAGTTCTCTCTCCGTTTCGTGCGCGCCCAGAAGGTCGAGGAGGCGCCCTACCGCCGCCTCGCGCTTCCGTCCGGAAGGCTCGACGCGACACGGGCCCTCGGTGCACCCGCCAGCTATCGGGTAGAGCCCCTGACCGAGGTCGATTCACGCTTCGACGATCTCTATCTCGACGTTCGCGACCACTACCGGATGCTGGTGGAGCGAGATGCCCGCTACCTACGCTGGCGTTTCCTCGACCGCCCCGACGCCGAGTACCGTTTGTTCGCGGTCGCGAACGGCGAGCGCCTGGCGGGCTGGGGAGTATTCCAGTGGCGCGACCGCCAGTTGGTGTGGGGCGACGCGCTGTTCGACCCGGGCCACCTCGCCGCGGTCGAGCCGCTGCTCGCCACCGCGCTCCGCGACGGCGGTCCAGCCGCCGGCCCCGAGGCGATCGTCGGCTGGTTCCCACGGCGACCGCAGTGGTGGCACCGTCGCCTCGATGAGCTCGGATTCGAGCTCGCCCCCGAGCCGCAGAACCTGGGGATGGTGGCGGTGCCGTTCCTCGATCCCGATCCGGTGCCGGCGCTGCGCGCGTCGTGGTACTACACCTACGGCGACTCCGATCTGTTCTGATTCGATTCGGTTCTGATTCGATCGATCGAGTGGAGGTGCGATGCGCGAGTGGATCACGTTACCCGACACCCTGATCACCAACGACGGCGTGGTGCTCGGTCTGCTGCTCGCCATCCTGGCGCTGGTGTTCGGGACTGCCGGTAGCAAGCGGCCGGCCTTCCGGCGCTTCTACGCGGTGGTGCCGTCGCTGCTCTTGTGCTACTTCCTGCCCTCACTGCTCGCCACTTTCAACATCGTCGACCCGGATCAATCGCGGCTGTACGAGGTCGCGTCGCGCTTCTTGCTGCCGGCGAGCCTGGTTCTGCTCACCCTCGGCACCGATCTCGGAGGCGTGCTGCGGCTCGGGCCGAAGGCGGTGATCATGTTCCTCACCGGCACCCTTGGCATCGTCATCGGCGGGCCGCTGGCTCTGTTGTTGTTCCGCTGGATCGACCCGGCGCTGGTCGGCGGAGTCGGGCCCGAGGCGGTGTGGCGGGGGATGACCACGATCGCCGGCAGCTGGATCGGTGGCGGCGCCAACCAGGCGGCGATGAAAGAGGTCTTCGGGGTCGAAGAGAACCTGTTCGGAGCGATGGTCGCGGTCGACGTCATCGTCGCCAACCTCTGGATGGCGGCGTTGTTGATCATCGCCGGCAACTCCGAACGGGTCGACCGCTGGCTGCACGCCGACGCCAGCGCTATCGAGGACCTCAAGGCCAAGATCTCGGCCTACCAGGCGCGGGTCCGGCGCCCCCAGACCCTCGCTGATCTGATGCTCATTCTGGCGATCGGTTTCGGAGTCACCGGACTCGGGCACCAGGGCGCTGACTGGATCGTGCCGTTCCTCTCGGCACACGCCCCCGGTCTCGAGCGCTACAGCCTGCTCAGCCCGTTCTTCTGGCTGGTGGTGATCGCCACCACCGGCGGGGTGGTTCTGTCGTTCACCCGCGCGCGCGCCCTCGAAGGCGTTGGCGCGTCGCGAGTCGGGTCCGCCGGGATCTACATCCTCGTCGCCACCATCGGCATGCGAATGGACCTGCTGGCGATCTTCGAGCGCTGGCAGCTGTTCGCGGTGGGCGGGGTGTGGATGGTGGTCCACGCCGCGCTGATGATCGGGGTCGCGCGCTGGATTCGAGCGCCGTCGTTCTTCCTTGCCGTGGGCTCCCAGGCCAACGTCGGCGGCGCCGCCAGCGCACCGATCGTCGCCGCGGCGTTTCACCCGGCGCTGGCTCCGGTCGGAGTGCTGCTCGCGGTGGTCGGCTACGCCCTCGGCACCTACGCCGCCTACCTCTGCGGCTTGATCTTGCAGGTGGTGGCGCCGGCAGTGTGATCACGCGATGTGATCACGCAGCGTGATCGTCGACGCCCTCGCGTTCGCCGCCGCGCTGGTGACAGCCGCTCCGATTCGGTGTAGAAAGCGTCGTTCGATCTTCAGCGCCACCTCTCGGAGTCACACCCTTGATGAGTCGGTGGTTCTTGTCCTCTCCCACGAGGCTGTTGGCCAACCGCCGCTGGTGGCAGGCACTGCCGACACTCGCCTTGGTCGCCGGCGTCGGAGCTGCACAGGAGCGAGCTGCACAGGAGCGAGTGGCACAGGAGCGAGCCGTACACGAGCGACCCCGGCTGGTCGCCTACGCGACGGCGCTGCCCGTGCTCGTCGACGGGATCCTCGACGACTCCGCCTGGCAGGCCGCCGAGAAGGGCAGCGAGTTCTGGCAGCGTGATCCCGACGACGGTGCTCCCGCAACCGAGCGCACCGAATTCCAGATCGCGTACACCGCCACGATGCTGTTCGTCGCGATTCGCGCCTGGGACTCCCAGCCCGAGACGTTGGTGGCGATGGAAATGGAGCGTGACGGTGACCTCTATCGCGACGAGTCGGTGGCGGTGCTGCTCGACACGTTCCACGACCGCCGCAACGCCTACTGTTTCGAGACCAATCCCAACGGCGCTCGACGCGACGTCCTGGTGAGCGACGAGGAGCGCGAGCTGACGCCGCAATGGGATGGAGTCTGGTCGGTCGCGAGCCGCCGCGACCCCGAGGGTTGGACCGCCGAGTTCGCAATCCCGCTCTCGACGTTGCGCTTCGACCCCGCCCGCGAGACCTGGGGTTTGAACGTCCGGCGGATGATCCGGCACAAGAACGAGGAGGCGAACTGGGCCCACATCGATCGCGGCTCGGGCTCGCCGCGCGACCCTTCGCGCTACGCTTTCTACCGGGTGTCGCTGGCCGGAGAGCTCACCGGCCTCGAGGGCCTGGTGCCGTCCCGGAGCCTCGCGCTCAAGCCGTTCGTGGTCGCCGGCGCGACCGACCACGTGGCGCTCGAGTCCCGTGACCAGGAGCTCGACCTCGGCCTCGACGCCAAATGGGGTCTGTCCCGCTCGCTGAACCTCGACCTCACCTACAACACCGACTTCGCCGAGGTCGAGGTCGACCAGCAGCAGGTCAACCTCACACGTTTCTCGTTGTTCTTTCCCGAGAAGCGCGAGTTCTTCCTCGAGAACGCCGGCATCTTCGAGTTCGGGCTGCCCAATCGCGATCCCTTCGAGCCGGTGCTGATGAAGCCGTTTTTCTCGCGTCGCATCGGTCTCGACGCCGGTCGCGAGGTGCCGATCGAGCTCGGCGCCCGGCTGACTGGCCGGATCGGCGGCTGGAACCTCGGAGTGCTCGAAGTGACCACCGAGGAGACCGGTTTCCAAGACGGCTCCCGAGTTGGCGCGAGTTCGTTCACGGTGATCCGCGCGAAGCGCAACCTTGGCCGGCGTTCGGGGATTGGTCTGCTCATGACTCGTCGCGATGATCGAGGTGGCGACGACAACCGAGTGGTCGGCGTCGACCTCGACTGGAAGCCGGACGACCACTGGGACTTCGCCGCCTTCGTCGCCGACAGCAGCGACCAGGCAGCTCCGACGGACACCACGTCGGAACCGCCGATCGGGGACCAGGACTCGTGGGCCGCGGGTTACGGGGTCGGCTACCAGAAGGGCGACGTGCGCGCGAGCTTCGACCATTCGCGGGTGAGCGCCCGCTTCGACCCGGCCTCGGGGTTCCTGCTGCGCAGCGACTATGAGCGGCTGAACCCGCGGTTCCGCTATCGACCGCAGGTGAATCGATTCGGGATCCGCAGCTGGTTTCTCGAGGCGTTGGTCGACCGTTTCGAGCGCGCGTCGACCGGCGAGCTCGAATCCGAAACGGTGTCGCTGTCCGCGCTCGGCTGGCGGAGCATGCGCGACGACGGTTGGAGCCTGAACTGGGTGCAAGAGACCGAGCAGCTGTTCCGGCCGTTCGAGATTCGCCCCGGCATCGTCATCCCCGCCGGTCGCTACCGCTTCGACGGTTGGCGGATCGGCGGTCGCACCAACGAGGGCCGCCGGGTCAATCTGCGCGGTCGGTTCGAGGTCGGCGACTTCTACGATGGCGAGCGGATCGCCGGCAACGTCTCGGTCAACATCCGGGCCTCGCGTTTCTTCCGTGCCGAGACCAGTTGGTCGTTGGCCGACGTATCGCTGCCCCAGGGCGATTTTGTGACCAATGTCTTCGGCGAACGGCTGAGCGTGTCGGTGTCGCCGACGCTACGGGTCAACACCTTCGTCCAATACAACGACGAGGCGGAGCTCGTCGCCGCCAACGTTCGCTTCAACTGGCTGTACCGGCCGGGATCGGATCTCTATTTGGTGTTCAACCAGAGCTGGGACGCCGCGAGCCTAGACGACCGCCGCGCCCGGGATCGCCAGGTGATCGTGAAGTTCACCTACCTCGTGCAGCGCTGAGGCCGGCGGCGGGGGAAGCGTCGGAAGCCAACGCCTGGCGCAGCCGACGAATCCCGAGCAGCACCCGCGATTTGATCGTGCCGAGTGGCTCGCGCAGGCGTTCGGCCATCTCACTGTGGCTGAGGCCGCGGAGGAACGCCAGCTCCACACACTGTCGCTGCTTCATCGGCAGTTCGGCGAGCGCGCGTAGGAGGCGCTGCCGGCGCTCCGCTGCCTCCAGGTCTCGTAGCCCCACCGGCGGGTTCGAGCGGAGCCAGGAGTCGCCGGCGGCGACGCTCGACTCGCGACGGACCCGAGCCTGCTGGGAGCGCAGAAAGTCCAGCGCTCTCGAGCGCGCGATGACCAGCAACCAGGCCCGAGCGGAGGCTCGTCGGTCCTCGTAGCGGTCGGCCTGCTGCCAGGCCTGGAGGAAGGTCTCTTGGAGCAGCTCGTCGGCGAGGGCGTCGTTGCCGAGCAAGTGTCGCAGCTGCCTCCGAACTGCGTCGCAGTGGCGGTGGTAAAGCTCGGCGAACGCGTCACCATCGCCTCTCGCGATGATCGCCACGAGAACGGAGTCTTGGGGTCCCGCAGCCGACCGTTCATTCGCTCGTCGCCACGGGTGGTCGGACACCGGTGCGGCGAGCCGTGGACCCGAAGGAACTGAAGTGTGAGTGACTCCCATCGCTGCCGGGTCCTGTCAGGTCCTCTGCCTCTGGTGCGCCGACACGGAGGCGCCGAAGGACGCCGAGAGTCACTGTAGCCAGCCAGTTGGCCGCGGGTCCTGAAGGCAAGATCAAAGTAGGATCAAGGGAATCTCAAAGGCTCCGTGCCCGCGGGGAAGGCCCATTCCTTGTACGAGTTCGACCGGTTTCGCCTCGACCCGACTCAAGGCCAGCTGCTCGATGCCGGCCGACCCGTGGCCCTGACTCCCAAGGCTGTGGAGACCCTCACTGCGCTGGTCGAACGCTCGGGCCGAATAGTCGGTCGAAACGAATTGATGGACGCGGTGTGGCCCGGTGCTTTCGTCGAAGAAGCGGTATTGACCCAGAACGTCTACACGCTGCGGCGAGCACTCGGCAGCGCGGGCGATCGGCCGTTGATCGAGACCGTTCGGGGTCGCGGCTACCGTCTGACGGTGCCGGTCCGTCGTCTCCCCGATCCGGTGCCGGCGGTGGCCTCGATCGCGGTGCTGCCCTTCGAGCCGCTAGGGATCGCCGAAGAGGGAGAGATCCTGGGGTTGGCGCTGGCCGACGCCCTGATCACTCGCCTCGGAGGCGCAAGGGGTCTGGTCGTCCGCCCGACCCATGCCGTACGGAGCTTCGTCGAGCCTGGCCTCGATCCGCTCGAAGTGGCGCGCCGGCTACGGGTCGACGCTGTGGTCACCGGGACTCTGCGAAGGTCGGGATCGAGGCTCCGGATCGGCGCCCAGCTGGTCCGCGAAGGCGCATCGTCGCCGTTGTGGGCCGGACAGGCCGACGCTACCGAGAGCGATCTCTTCGGGGCCGAGGACGAGCTCTTGAACGGCCTTCTCGAGGCCCTCGGTCGTGAGCCCACCTCGGCGGGCGCGGCCCACCCATCTCGCGCCGCCGCCAGCCACGAGGCGCACCACGCCTACCTGCGAGGACGGTTCTTCTGGAACAAGAGGGCGGGGGAGGATCTCGACCGCGCTATCTCCTACTTCGAGCGCGCAATCACGCTCGACCCCGAGTATGCCTTGGCCTACGCGGGCCTCGCCGATGCGTACGTGCTGCTGCCGTTCTACACCGGCGCTGCTCCCAGCGAGTCATTTCCGTTGGCCAGCGAAGCGGCCGCCCGCGCTCTTGCCCTCGACGAACGGTTGGCGGAGGCCCACACTTCTTTGGCCTACACCCGCTTCTTCTACGACTGGGAGTGGGAGGCAGCGGAGCGCGGTTTCGCGCGCGCGCTCGAACTCCGGCCGAGCTATGCCACCGCTCACCATTGGCGCGGCTTTTCCTGGAGCGCGCTGGGACGCGCTGATGCGGCGATCGCCGAGCTCGAGCGGGCCTTGGACCTCGATCCTCTGTCCTTGGTGATCCACGCCGATCTCGGTCTCGCTTGCTACTTCGCCCGCCGCTACTCTCAGGCGGTCGGGCATCTCGAGGCTGCCCTCGAGCTCGACGCGACCTTCGCTTACGCCGACTTCGGTCTGTGCCTGACCCGATGCGCCGAGCGCCGTTTCGACGACGCGATTGCGGCAGCGCGACGGGCGGTCGCGCACGCGAGCCCGAACCAGGCGATG
>JAQBHE010000277.1:0-2572 GCA_032128015.1 Holophagae bacterium | reverse complement strand
GTCGACCTGGGTGGGCGCGAACGGCTATCGCGGCGGTTGGTTCGTCATTGACGGGGAAGACCATGACGCCGAGGCCGAAGCCGATGGCGAGGCCGAGATGGAGCTCGAACCGGGGTCGATCGTCGAGGGAGTGGTGACCCGCGCTGGCCAGGGTGTTGCGGACCTCGAGCTCGAGCTGCGATTGCGCACCGCTGCGACCTCCGGACCGACGGCCTGGACGCGCAGCCGCGACGACGGCACATTCAGGATCTACGGCCTGGTTCCGAATCGTGCGTACTCGCTGTGGGCCCGACCCGCGGGCGAACCGCCGGTGGAGCTGCGCTTCGGGTCACCGGCGCCGTTTTCGCGACGTTCCGATCTTCGCTTGGAGATTCCGGAAGCGCGGACCGTTTTCGGCCTGGTGGTCTCGGGAACCGGCGAGCTCGAGCGGCCCTTCGCCGGTGCTCGAGTTCGCGCTGGGCGCCAGGGTAGGAGGGAGGCGGATCGTGAGACGGTTTCGAACGCCGACGGGAGTTTCGAGCTCGCGGCGCTGCCGCTCGACCGTTGGTCGCTGAAGATCGCCGGGGACGGTCACGCGCCGCTCGAGACCATGATCGATCTGCGCGAGAGTGACGGTCCGCTCGACCTCGGAATGCTCCATCTCGAGCGTGGGGTCGAGCTCGAGATCCGGGTCACCGATGCGGAAGGCTCGCCGGTCGAAGGTGCATGGGCCCAGGTGGCGAGCAGGTTTCGCGCGACCCCCGGCCAGCCCACCCCGTACGCCGGTTTCGAGCTGCTCCCGAAGACTTCCGATCGCGACGGTGTCCTCGTGATTGGCGAGCTGGGTCGTGGCGCTTCCGTGTCGTTGCGGGTCTCCGCCGAGGACTTCGTCACCGCCGAGGCGGTGGGGATCGTGGTGCCACGCGACGAGCCGCTGGTGGTCGAGCTCGAGCGCGGCGCCACGGTCGCAGGCTGGGTGCTCGGCGAGAACGGTCGCGGGATCGTCAACGCGCATGCCGCGGCGGTGAGCCTGACGCCGGCACTCGCGGGCGCCGACGAGCTGTTCGTGCGCACCGACACCGCGGGCCGGTTCCGGCTCACCCGGATTCCTGCCGGTGCGCTGAAAGTGTGGGCCCGGGTCTGGGGTGAGGCCGAGATCGACCCGGTCGAGCTGCGGATTGGACCCGGCGAAGAGCTCGGTGATCTGGTGTTTCGGGTCCCCGAAAGCGCAACCGTCGAGGGCCTGGTCCGCGATCACGAGGGGGCGCCGGTGACGAGCGCGCAAGTGGTGGCCGGCGAAGCCCTCGATACCACCGACGACCAGGGGCATTTCCGGCTGGCCTCGGTCCGCCTTGGCCGCCAGTCGATCGAAGCGCGCCCGCCGCACGGTCCGCCGGCTGTCGAGACGATCGATGTCGAGCGCGGCGGGGCGTGGGTGGAGTTGGTGCTCGACCGCGGGGTGGCGGTGAGTGGATGGGTGAGGGCTCGCGAAGGCGAGCTCGCGGGCTGGACGATGGTCACCCTGGGACCCGACTTCGGCGGCCCCGGCCTTCGCACCCAGACCGAGGGCGGCAGGTTTCGCTTCCTGGGGATTCATTCGGGACGTTACCGGCTTCAAGCGGCGGAACGAGATGGCCGCTCGGCTTCGCTGATGCTGGATGTCGGGGGTACGGCGCTCGAGGATATCGAGCTGGTTCTCGAGGACCGGGCGGCCCTTCGGGGTTGGGTTTCTGGGATCGACGAAGAACGGCTCGAACAGTTGTCGCTGACCGCCACCCATCGCGATGGCCGCACGCGCGGCGCCGGTGCGCTCAGAAACGGCAGCTACACCATCGAGGGTCTAGAGCCCGGATCGTGGACGGTCAGCGCGAGACTCCGGGAACGAACGGCGGCGGAGACCTATCCGGTCGAGATTGGCGTTCGCGATCGGGTCGTCGAGCTCGATCTCCGCTTCACCTTCGAGAGGGCGTCGGAGTTGCGCGGGGTCGTTCGAGTCGACGGCCGCCGGCTGTCGCGTGGCTGGTTGTTGGTGGCGGCGGCCGGCGGACCGCCCGCGCAATCCACGTCGCTGAGCTATCTCGGCGAGTTCGAGGTCGCGGATCTGGCGCCGGGCGTCTATGACTTGTTGATCGCCGCCCCGGGCACTGCGCTTACCCTGGTCGAGAGCGTCGAAGTCGGTCCGCCGGAGGGCGTTGCCACCGAGGTCGAGCTCGACCTGCTGCGAGTGGCGTTGGCCGGGGTGGTCCAACAGGCTGGCACCGCGGCGCCGATCGAAGGCGCCACGCTCACCGTGCTCGCAGCCGGTGAGCCCGCCGATTATCGCGCGGCGCGAAGTCTGACTCGCACCACTGCCGACGGTCGCTACCACATCGAGGCTCTGGTCGCCGGCGGATTCCGCCTGCGCGCTGAAGCCGCGGGCTACGCTCCAATCGAGCGCGAGATCTGGCCACGAGGACCGGGCTGGCTCGAAGAGGCGGTGTTCGCGCTCGAGCGGTCACCGTAGAGGCGCGAGGAAGGCGGGCACGTGGCGAGGATGCCTGGGCGCTGAGTGACCGATAGCCTTCGCTTGGTACGCTCTAAGGAGCTTCTTGCT
>JAQBHE010000276.1:0-3339 GCA_032128015.1 Holophagae bacterium | reverse complement strand
CGCCGGCACCTCGATGCGATCTACGACGCGGCGGTCGCCGGCACCGACCACTGGATCGCCGACCTGCTCGAGGCGCTTGCCACCCGGGCCGATCTCGAGCGTACCCTAATCATCTTCCTCGCCGACCATGGCGAGGATCTCTACCAGCACAACGATTACATCTACCACGCCTGCTCGGTCTACCAGAGCTCGCTCCACGTGCCGCTCGGTTTCGTCGCTGCTGGACTCCTCGAGCCTGGAGCCGCGGTGCTCCAGAACGTCGAGTTGGTCGACGTCCTGCCGACCGTGCTCGACCTACTCGGGCTGCCGCTCACGGGCTGCCTGCACGGCTCGTCGTTGCTCCGCTACCTCGAGCGTCCGGACCGGGCCGGCGAAGGGAAACCGGCGATGTCGGAGTACGACACGACCCGGATCGCCACCTATCGGCAGGGCGACTTCAAGCTGATCAGCAATCCGGACGGCCTGGTCCCAAAGTGCTTCGCGGGCGGCCCGGACGATCTCTATCCGATCGACGAGCTCGAGCTCTACGACCTGGCAGGCGACCCCGAAGAGACAACCAACCTCGCCGCCGAGCTGCCCCTGGTCGTCGAGCGCCTGCTCGCCGGCCTCGAGCAGCACCGCAGCTCGTTGTGCGGAAGCGGTCCAGCCGCCCCGCAGGAAGTGCCCGAGGAGCTCAAGAAGGAGCTCGAAGCGCTCGGCTACATCGCCGGCTCGGGCTAGGTTTCCCGGCCAGCGCACCCAGACGCGCGCGGGCTCGCCGCCTAGCGCATCTTCTCTTCGACGAACTCGACGTGCTTGCGCACCTTGGGGTCGTACTTCTTGAGCCGCAGCTTCTCGGTGCTGAGCTTCTTGTTCTTCGTCGTGGTGTAGAAGTACCCAGTGCCGGCGCTCGACACCAGCTTGATCTTGTCGCGCATCGTGGCTCTCGATTCAGTCGGTCGAAGCCGGCTTGCCTGTCGAGTCCTCGCGGACCCGGCAGGCTCAACCGGCGGTTGGCGTCTTGGGACGGTGGGCTCGGGCTTCGGGATGGCGGGGCCGACGGGACTCGAACCCGCGACCTCCGACGTGACAGGCCGGCGTTCTAACCAGCTGAACTACGACCCCGTTATCCTGAAATCCGAGCTTGCGGCTCCTTGGGCTCTCCCGGTTCCCCGAGCTCGTGCTCGAGCCGGGACGGGCCATTCTATCTCGTGACGAGGCGCCGCGTCTTGCCAAACGATGCGGGCCAGCGATTCCGCAACAACCCGTGCGATGGAGCTGGTGACCCTGTTCAGTCGGCTGCGGCAGAGGCAGTTGCGGCATCGGGAGCCTAGTGGCGGAGTTCGGGAGGTCGTTGGGAGGGTCATTTGGTGTGCTTGAGGGCAGCAGGGAAGAGGCTTCCCCGATGTCGAGCGAGGTAGCTCGGCAGCGTGGCGGGGTCTCTGGGAGCTGAGGCCGGAGTGGGGAGCCTCCCGGAGTGGGGAGCGTCACGGAGGCCGGGAAGGGAAGGGAAGGCTGTCCTGGTACAGCGTCGCGCGGAGGCAGGCGGCGATGTGGACGAAGGTGTGGCGGGTCTGCAGAGCCAGGTTCAGATTGCGGAAGTAGAAGGCGTGGAAGAGGTTGTACGCTAGCAGGCAGAGGAGCGAGAAGACGAGGATGGCGTCGGGGTCGTGTCGGTAGAGGTGATCGATGCCCCAGCTGTTGACGGTCTCGTTGAAACCGCGGTTCTCGATCAACCAACGATCATGGCCGAGCTCGACGACGGCGGCGGCCGGGGCGCGAGGAGGTGACAGGGTCGTCACCCAAAGCCAGTCGGAGAGAATCGTCTCGGTCACGTTGTCCAGTTGCCGGCGGACACGGGTGACTTCCGAAGAGCGAACGACGCGCACTGGCACATCGACGGCGGTCCAGGAGGTGAATCCCGTGAGGTCCCAGATCTGGCGATCGCCGTTGACACGCTCCTGCACGAGAGCGGGCTCGCGATTGGCCACCAGGCTCCTGAAGTCAGCGAGCAACTCGGGAGTGTTGGCCTTCAGCACCGTGAGGGCGTCCTTGTGGTGGCCGAGGACCAATCGGTAGAAGCGGGGGTCGGTGTACAGGGCGTCAGCGACGACGACATCGAAGGCGCGAGGGTAGTCAGAAAGAAGCCGCTCGAGCAACCGTAAGGCCGCATCGACCTCGTCCTCCCCGCTCTTGATCGGCTCGATGTCGAGTAGCAAGGGGAAGGGCTTGGTGAGCAACATGCCGGTCACGAAGCGATGGTAGTACTGTGTCCGGTAGCCTTGACGTGTCTTGATGCGTCGCTCGAGGCACCCTGAGCACTGTCGCAAGTAGCTGCAGGTGGACTCATGCCCGTCGAGCGCGAGAGCGGTCAGGCCGTGACTCGTCGCCGCGAGCGCCTTGCCGCGCTTCAGGCGTGTGTAGAGCTGCTGGTTGCCAGATCGCAGTGTCTCCGGGTCGACGAGCGAAGCGATGCGGCCCAGCGAGTCGGCGCTGGGCAGCTGCCTGCCGAGTCGTTGCCGCCACCTGAACGTCGCCCGGGTCTGCTCGATCGCGTTCAGGCTCCCGAGTCGGACCAAGAACAGGATCAGGATGGACTGCACGACCGTAGCCGTCGGGATGCGCGGCCGCCGCCGACGATCAGAGACCGCGGCGATGATCCTCCTCAGGTCGACAACCTTCTCGGCCCAGGCCAGGAGTCGCCCCAGCACCTTCAGGGTTTCCGACGCTGGAGCTTCCGGTGCTGGAGCTTGGAGAGCTCCTCGAGCAGCTCCCGGATCTGCCGGTAGGTGTCGGCCCACTCGCTCGTCGTGGCCTCCAACGAGGTGGGGATGTACAGCTGGGAGAGCTTGCCGTCACCACTCGCTACGAGGTAGATCGAGCGGTGCCCTCCCCCAGTGGCGCAGTGACAACTTGGACGGCCGCACTTCTTCTGCCGCACCGAGATGTTGCCGCGCACGAAGCCGAAGGAGCTGACCAGACGGGCAAGACGTGATCGCAGCTCGCGCTCCTCCGCGCTCAGTCGGCTACGAGCCAACACGCGACGATCTGGCATACACACACTATGCCAGAACACGCCCCCAAATGCAACTCCGAGATGAATGAGAATTCGCCCCGGCCACCACCCAGCCGGAAACGCAGATCGTTGCAGCCCCCAACCGCCAGCTACGGGGCGCTATTGCGGAATCGCTGTGGCAAAAGCGTAGTCCCAGCGTGGCAGGGGGGTAAACGGTATTTGGGGCGACGCAGTGTGATTCGGCCGAGACTTGGAGCACCGCTCGTTGGTGAGGCGCCGAAGCGGGTAATGGGTCTCTATGAAGTGCCAGAGCGCCGCCAAGACCGCCGCCACCCGGCCCTGGA
>JAQBHE010000275.1:0-12166 GCA_032128015.1 Holophagae bacterium | reverse complement strand
ACCTCGAAATCGACGCGAGATGGATGGCCAGAGCAAGGCCGAGAGAGCAAGAACGAGCAAGACAAAGAAAGGACAAGCGGTCCGTCGGAACGCGGACCGTGCGTGAAGCGGCCGTAAACTAACATCTCGACCACGGCCGGTCAAGAAAACGCCGCGAGGAGCCTGGTGTCTTCTCCCGCGGGCTGCGTTTCGCGCGCCGTGGGCTCAGATCCTAGCGGGCTCCGGGCGTTCGCCCTCCCCGGCAAGACGGGCTCCCAGGAGCCCGTTGAGAGTCTCGAACCCCGCCATCGAGAACTTGACCTGCGAGATCAAGTTCTGGGGTTCAAGACTTCTAGTGAGGGATCGTGGACCGTCTCCGCGACTCAGCCGGCGAAGGTGCGCGAGCCGCTGAGGCGATCGGGGAACGAACGGCCGCTCCAAGCCACCAGTGCCGGGCTGCCGGCGAGGGCCGCAGCAAGCCACGACGCGACCCACCGAATCGCGGTCTGGCGAAACGTCAACGGCCTGCCGTCAACGTCGCGAGCCCGCAGACCCTGCCACGCCATCCCCGCGGTTCGACCCCAGAAAGCCAGCGGAACGGTGTGGTAGAAGAACGAGAAGATCAATAGAAACGCCAAGAAGCCGGGCCACTGATCGAGACCGGGCTCGAGGCCGAGGAGCGACATTCCGACCACCGCCGCCGCCGTCACCCCGAGATTCGCGGCCGCGTCGGCGAGACCGGCGAGGAAGTGGTCGATCACACCCGGCGCCTTGACCGCCGCTTCGGCGGGCAACACCGCAGCGGCGGCGGCAAGCGACGGCGCATCCGCCATGAATGGCGCCTCGGCGTCTGACTCGTCGAGCTCGTCGAAGTCGAGTTGGAGCACTGTGGGCTCTGGCGGCGAAGGCTGCTCGCTCTCCATCCCAGTCTCCCGCGTCGTTTCGAGCGGCAGCGGGGAGAGCGGATCGCGAGCGCCAGCGACCTCGCCCCCGAACAGGCTGAGGTTCTCTTCGGCTCGGCGCCGCGACCGAAGCGGCAGATCGACCAGTCCGGCCTTCGGCGGCTCGCGGCCGCTCGCAGTCTTGCGCTCGCTCATGGACGGTACTTGAGCTGGCCCACGTAGATCCGGTACAGCAAGTCCTGGGAGCCCCCGCGATAGGTCTCGGAGAACAGCAAGAGGCGGGCCGCCACAGGGTCGCCGGGGTCGAGACCCACCATCTCCGCGAACTGCTCGGCGGCGGGTTCCGGGGCGCCGCGACGGAGCTCGCGGATCCCGAGGTTGTAGTAGGTGTCGATGAGGATGTGCCGAACATCGCGGTTCCCCGGCTCGTCGACCAGTTTGCGCCACAGCGTCGGCAGCAGAAGGTCCCACTCGCGCTGGCGGAACAGGGTGATCTGTTGAGCAATCGGCAGCAACCTCTGCTTGGTGTCCTCGTACAAATCTGCGGCCGGACCTGCGAGCGGTTCGATGCGCGCCGCGCTTTGGAATGCCTTTGCCGCTTGGAGGTACTCGCGCTGATCGTAAAGACGGCGCCCTTGGTCGAGCCAGGCATCCTTGCGGCGGAGGTCCGCCTCGCTGACCTCGAGCGCGACATCGGCGGGCGCCGCATCAGCGATGTCCTCGCTCCAGCGCTCGATCATCAGCTGCGCTCGGGCATAAGACGGATCGCCTTGGGCGATGGCTCGCAACCGCTCGAGCGCGATCTCGGTCTGGCCGTCGAGGTGGAGCCGGCTAGCCTCCTGGATGGCGGTCGGTGGCGGCGGCGGCTGGTCTGCGGTGTTGGCGAAAATCCGGCCCCAGTTGGAATAGAGCAGCCAGGCGACGAAAAGCAGGAGCAGCGAGACGCCGGCGCCAACGCGCACCAGCGAACGCTCGCGCGTGGCGGCGACGGCGGCGCGCTGTTGTTCGGGTCGGCGCGGCGGCGGCCGCGGAGGCGCAGAGAGCGGCGGCGCCCCCGCATCCACCGGCTCGCCGGGGAACAGATCGCCGTCCGCCCCCTCGGGCTCGGTTCGTCCGCCGCCGAGCGCCGGCGGCGAATCCAACTGTTGCAGGTGCTCGCGCGCCGCCAAGTGGTTGGGCTGAAGCTCGAGCACCCGCTGGTAGGTCGCCTTGGCGTCGTCGTTCAATCCACGATCACGCAGCCGGACGGCCTCGTGCATCAACTCGTCGACCTGCCGTTCTTGCTCCGCCTTGAGCCGGCGCGCGTCTTCGATTCGAAGATTGGCCTCGCGGTGGTCGATGTCAATCAGGAAAATACGCGACCAGGCGTCAATGGCCGTCTGCAGCTCCCCCCGATCGAGCGCGGCGTCGCCTTCGGCGAGCAGCTCTTCGATGCGTTCTCCAGCGGCCGTTGGCCCTGGAGGCTTGCGCGCAGATCGCGACGACAGCGCTGGCTCGAGGTCGATCGAGTCTGGGAGAGCATCGCGCGACGGCAGACCGTCGGGCGACGGCAGACCATCGAGCGACGGCAGACCATCGAGCGACGGCAGCCCGTCGAGCGCTCGGCGGCCCAGAGTGTTCTCGAGACCGGTGCGGCGAACCGGGGCGGGCTCCACGATCACCGGATCGGCTTCCTCGATCGCGCCGGCGACCACCAGATCTCCGACCTCGAGTGGGCCCCGCGCTCCCTCGAGCCGGGTCTGCAGTTCCCGCGCCGGCCCGAACTGGCGATCCATCTTGAGGATGAAGTCGCAACCCAGCGCCGCCTCCTCGAGGCGGCCCTGGCGGGCGAGGTCCAAGGTCTGGGAGAACGTCCCGAGGATTCGCCGCCGGGTCTCGGTGGCCAGTGACGAATTGCCCGGATAGCTCATGCCGACTTCTCGAGGTTGGGTCCGAAGCGCATGCTCTGACTGCTCACGTCTTTTCGGAATGCTAGCAAAGGACCCCCCCTTGGTAGAAGGCATCGACCACACGGTCTCTACGATCTTCTGCGCCCGTGGCGCGCCGAGTCGCTCGGATAGGGTGCGCGGGAATGGCCCTTCTCGAGTGCGTTCCCAACATAAGCGAGGGCCGCCGGCTGGACGTCGTCGAACGATTGGCCACCGGCAGCCTGGTCCCCGGTGTTCGCGAGCTCGACCGCGCGAGCGATCCCGATCACAATCGGTCGGTCTTCACCTGGGTCGGCGAGCCCGAGCCGCTCGCAGCGGCCGCAGTCGCACTGGCTCGGCTGGCCCGCGACACCATCGATCTCGGCCAACACCAGGGAGTACATCCGTGCCTCGGCGCCCTCGACGTGGTGCCGTTCGTGCCTCTTGCCGGGGCCCTGTCCGGGGCCCTGTCCGGGGCGCCGATGGCGCTCGCGATCGCCGCCGCCCGCAAGACCGCGCGCGCGATCGCGGAGGAGGTCGGCGTCCCGACTTTCCTCTACGGTCACGCCGCGTCCGACCCGAGTCGGGCTTCGCTGGCCGGCTACCGGCGCGGCGGTGACGCGGCGCCAGACTTCGGAGGGCCGCTGCACCCGACCGCCGGCGCGGTCCTGGTCGGCGCCCGCAACCCCTTGGTCGCCTTCAACGTCGCGCTCGACACTGCGGAGCTGACGGCGGCCCGCGAGATTGCGAGCCGGATCCGGGAAACCGCAGCCGGCGGGTTGCCGGGGGTGCGCGCCCTCGGCTTCTCGCTCGAAAGTCGCGGCTGTGTCCAGGTCAGCGTCAACCTGGTAGACGCGCGGGCCACCAGCTTGGCGCAGTTGGTCGATCGAATCCGTCGCGAGGCCGAGCGCCTCGGCATCGCCGTCGGCCCCAGCGAGCTGGTAGGGCTCGCGACCGAAGACGCCGTCCGCGGCGCGAGCGCGGCCGCTCTCGGACTGCCCGGGCTCGACCCACGCCAGCTCCTCGAACACCACCTGGCCCAGCTCGCGGCTCTCCCGCCCGAGCCATCCGCGACTTCCGGCGGACCTTGACCAGCCGACCGGGGTCGCCCAGCGGTGAGGCCCCAGGGTCCCCGCCTGATCTACGAGAGGACTCTAGGTCGTCGACGGGCCCGCGGCAGCGAGGCCGCTCGCGAGGCGACGCGGTAGATCTTCGAAGGCTCCCGACGACATCGTCGCGAGCACGTCACCGGCACGCGCCTCATTCAACGCGGTGAGAAACAGCTCTTCGACACGATCGAAAGCGACGGCCGCGACTCCGCGCCGCTCGAGCGCCACCGCAAGGGCGCCGGTATCGAGGCGGTCTTCGAGAGCAAGCCGTCCGGCGTGGAACACCGGCGCCAGCAGGACCCGATCGGCGCCCGCGAGGGCTTCGAGATACCGGTCGAAGAACAGCGCGCGGCCGGCGGTCAGGCTGCGGGGCTCGAAGAGCACCCATAGACGACGCTCGGGAAAGCGGGCGCGCAGACCTTCGATCGACCGCGCGACCTCGGTGGGGTGGTGGGCAAAATCGTCGACGATCACGATGTCGCGCGACCGTCCGACCTCTTCGAGCCGCCTGCGCACCCCGCGAAAACGCCCCAGCGCCTCGGCGATGACGCTGCCGGCGATACCGTCGGCGCGCAACGCGCACCAGACCGCCAGGGCGTTCGCGACGTTGTGGCTGCCCGAGAGCCCGAGCGCGATCCGCTGGCGCGCACCGCGCTCGTGGATCTCGAGCTCGGTTCCCGACGGCCCCGAGACCAAGCCCGAGGCCGGCTTGACCTCCGCGGCGCTGTTGGGATCCGCCGAATAGAAGGTGACCGGGCAGGCAGCGTCAGCGACCAGGTGCCGCACCTCCGGCTCGTCATGACACGCGATCAAGCGCCCGTCGGCGGGCAGGAGCGCGATCAGCTTCGCGAAGGCGGCGCGAAAAGACTCCGGATCCAAGTAGAGATCGACGTGGTCGTACTCGACACTGGTGAGGATTACGGTCTGCGGCCGGTAGTGTAGGAACTTCGGGCCGCGGTCGAAGTAGGCGGCGTTGTATTCGTCGCCCTCGACGACGAAACGCGCGCCGCCGCCGCAACGGAAGCTGCCGGCAAGACCGATCGGAGCACCACCGATCAGGTATCCGGGGTCGGCGCCACACTCACTCAGGACCCAGGCCGCCATGCTCGAAGTCGTGGTCTTGCCATGGGTCCCTGCCACCACCAACGGCCGCCGACCGTCGAGGAAGAACTGCGAAAGCGCCTGCGGCATCGAGATCAACGACAGCTGCAGCCGCTCCGCCTCGCGGGCTTCGACGTTGTCGCGGTGTACCGCGTTACCGACCACCACCAGATCGGGAGCGGGATCCAGGTGCCGCGGGTCGAAACCGACCAGCGGCCGGATCCCGGCGTCGGCAAGCAGGTCACTCATCGGCGGATACAGCGGTCCGTCGGTGCCGCGCACGCGGTGGCCTTGATCTTGCAGAAGGCAGGCCAGGGGCGCCATGCCGGTGCCCCCGATCGCGATCAAGTAGATGTCCATGGGGGCCTTGCAACGACCAGGATTGGCGCGCTCGAAGCGGCGGCGAACTATAGCAACCACCCCTGTGCCCCTTGCCCAGCTCGGTTCTTGCGACACGTCAGGCTGGAACGCTGCCGCGCCAGCTTGACCTCATCATCCGGACATCATCGTCCAGTCAGCATCGTCCGAACCGTCGCGTCCGGCGCCCTGCGATATACCATGTCGGGCGTTGCTCTTTCGGGAACCGCCCGCAGACCCCACCCAAATACCCGTGCTCTGGAGCCCCATCCCTATGCAAGGCCCCCCATATTCCTCTAGCCCATCCTCGAGACCGTTCCCGAGACTGGCTTCCCGGACCACCATCCACATCGCCGCCGGCTTGGTCCTCTTGACCGCGTTCGCTCCTCGGCTGGAAGCCGCGGAGGGTCCCAGGGCGGTGTTCGACGAACTGATCCATGACTTCGGGACAGTGACCCGTGCCGATGTCGCCGAGTACACCTTCGTCGTCACCAATCGCGGCGACGAGCCGCTCGAAATCCGGGGCGTCACGACGACCTGCGCCTGCACCGTGGTCAAGCATCCGCAAACCGTGCTCCCCGGCGAGACCGGCGAGCTGAAGGTCGCGCTCGACACCGATCTGGTGAACGGTCCTCTCCAGGCCAAGGCGTCGGTATACACCAATGACCCCAACGATCCGAAGATCGACCTGACCCTGAAGATCGAGACCCAGCCTTTCGTCTACGTCACTCCTGGCTACATCCGCTACGACGTGTACCAGAACTTCCCTGGCGAAGGCGCCGTGCACCAGCGGATGTGGGCCGACAAGCCCAAGGAGTTCAAGGTGACCCGGGTCGAATCGCCGTACGAGTTCCTCGAAGTGACCGCCGAGGAGCTGCCCGTCGACCAACGCGACCCGAAACACGACGGACCCCAATGGGTGATCAAGTCGAAGCTGTCACCGCAAGCGCCGGTGGGGCCGCTGGTGGGGTACGTCCGCGTCTTCACCGACCACGAAAAGCAAAAGAAGGTGTCGTTGCCGCTGTCGGGCTTCGTCCGCCCAGTGTTCGCGTTGACCCCGGCGACGCTCGACCTCAAGACCTTCGACCTCACCGACGCGGCGTTGCGCGCTTCGGTCCACATCAAGCAGTTCTCCGAAGGTCTGATCGAGATCACCAGCATCGACACCGACATCGTCGGGCTCGAGACCGCGATCGAACCGATCACGGATGGCCGCGAGTACTGGCTCTACATCACCGTACCGCCGACCATGCCCCGGGGCGCCTTCGCCGGCACCGTCCGACTCCACACCTCGAGCGATCTCGCCCGGGTGGTCGAGGTTCCGGTCAGTGGCACCGTCCGGTAAGACCGGGGCACCGTCCGGTAAGACCGGGACCGCTCGCTGAGCGCGGCACGACAGATCAACCGTCTCCTGGCGGTCCCCAGAGCTCCGATTCCGGACGGGGACGCGCGCGCTTGCGGCCCCCGCGCTGCACCACTTCGTCGACGCTGTCGAGGATCGGGGCCAGGGCAGAGCGCTGTCGCTCGAATAGCTGGCGAAGCCCTGCGAACGCGAGATCCAGGAGTGCGTCGAGCTCGGCGCGGCTGAAGCTCCGCTGCTCGCCAGTGCCCTGGATCTCGACCACCCCGCCGCTCGCAGTGGCGACGACGTTGAAGTCGACCTGCGCTGTGCTGTCCTCGGCATAGTCGAGGTCGAGCAACGGCCGATCCTCTGACAGTCCGACCGATACCGCCGCCACCGCTTGGGTGATCGGCCAGCGCCCCAGGTCGCCGGCCAGGAACAGCCGGCCGAGAGCCTCCACCAGAGCCACGTAGCCGCCGGTGATCGCCGAGGTGCGGGTGCCACCGTCAGCCTGGAGGACATCGCAGTCGACGATCACGGTGATCCCGGGCATCGCCGACATATCGACCGCAGCGCGTAGCGCCCGGCCGATCAGCCGCTGGATCTCGGAGGTCCGTCCCGAGGGCCGGCCGCGGGACACCTCACGCTGCGAGCGGCTGTGGGTCGCTCGCGGCAGCATCGAGTACTCGGCGGTCACCCAGCCGAGACCGCTGTCGAGCCGGAACGGCGGCACTCGACGCTCAACCGTCGCCGCGACCAGGACCCTGGTGTCTCCGCACTGGATCAGCGCCGATCCCTCGGCGAACTTCAGGACCCCGGTCTCGATCGTCAGCGGTCGCAGTCGATCCGGTCCCCGGCCGTCGGCACGACCCCGCACTTGAGACTCCGCCATCTGCTGCCTCCCCTCACCGCCCGCGCGGGCAGTCATTGCTACTCGGTCGACCGCCGTACGACCCAGGACATGTCAGCGGTGAGCGGCCGGCTGGTGTCGACATGCCCGGCCAAAGTCGTACGCTGGACGCCACTCCAAACCACGGCCACCCGCTCGACGTCCCGGACATTCTGCGTCAAGGTGTTCACCAAGCTGTAGACCGCGAGCAGTTCCTCGCGCGAGCCGACAGCCCAGGGACCGATGTCAGCGGCTGGCTCGAGCTCGACGAACAGCGTCCCGGGCGGACCTGGGTCGACACCGGCGAGGCGGGTGTCGGCGGGAAACGGACCCCGCAGCGATGGGGTCGTCGGCCCAGCGAGCAGCGCCTCCACCACCGCCGCCGCCGAACGGACCGGATCACCGTCGATGGCGAGCAGGCGTGGCTCCGGATAGAGCAAGCCTCCCGGCCCCGGAAACAAGAGATCGATCTCGCGCCCACCGGCCGCGACGCCACTTCCGCCGGCGGTTGCCGCCTCGCCCTCCTCCGACAGCGGTCCGCGGAAGACGCGGTTGGCGAGCACCAGACCCAGCGCGATCACCAGGATCGACGAGACGACCAGGCCCGCGACCTGGCGCCGGCTCACGGCCGCTGGCCCTGTGGCGCGCGGGTCACGCTGCCGACCTCGGCGTCGGCGGTCGACGAGCGGTAGCGCACCACCGCTTCCACCAGCGCATCGACCAGCGCCAGCCGATACGCCGGATCGAGCAGGCGGGCCTCTTCGCCGTCGTTGCTGACAAAGCCGAGCTCGACCAGGATCGCCGGCATCGTCGCACCGATCAGAACCCGAAACGGCGCCTGCTTGACCCCGCGGTTCTTGAGCCCCAGGGTCAGGTTCAGCTGCTCTTGAACCAGGTTGGCGAGACGCTGGCTGCCGGCAAGGTGGCGGCTCTGGGCGAGGTCCCAGAGCATCAGCTCGAGGTCGCCGTTCTCGGCATCGCGGGCGCTTCGCCCACGGTTCTCGAACTCGGCCGACATCGCCGCGCGCGGGTCGCTCGGTCGTTGATCGAGGAAGTAGGTCTCCGCCCCCTGAGCGCCGTCGCCACCGGGTTCAGAGTTCAGGTGCAGCGAGATGAAGAGGTCCGCACGGTTTTGGTTGGCGATTGCCGTTCGAGTGTCGTGATCGAGAGAGCCGTCGGCATCGCGGGTCAAGATCACGCGCACCGGCATGCTCGCCTCGAGCCGTCGCTTGAGAGCCGTCGCCAACTCGAGAGTGAGGTCCTTCTCGAGGCTGCCGCGCCGGCCAACCGCCCCCGACTCGGCGCCGCCATGACCGGGATCGAGCACGATCTTGAAGCCGGAGAAATCGCGACCTGCGAAGTCGAGAGCGCGCCGGGGCGCCGTCGCCTGCCGGCGAGTGAGATCGATCACCAGCTGGGTCCGCGAGCCCCGTGACAGCAGATAGGGTTCGGTGGCCTCGACGCCCGGCGCCAGGCGGACACGCACCCGATCCTGAGTGACTTCGACGCCCTGGACCAGCGAGTCGGCCCGCGGCATCCGACCCGCCAGCTCGAGGGTGTCGCCGAGCACCACGATGTCCATCGTGTCCGCGGCTTCGGCCACCCGGTAGCGGGGTCGTTCGCTGAACTGCAGAACCAAGGTGGTGGTCGCCGCGATCTGGACCATGTCGAGCTCGACCGCCAGAAGACGCCGACGCGCGCGCTCGACCGTCAGCGTGCCGCTCGCAGCCGACCAACGGAAGTCGTAGCCGAGAAAAGCGCCGTAGGTTTTCTCGAGGAAATCGAGCGGCACCTCGAGAAGACCATCGATACCCGCGAGCGGCTGCCGACTCAGCGGCACGATGCGCTCGCCGAGCGTGATCACGGCGCTATCGGGTCCGAGGATGACCCGCTCACCGTAGAGGTCCAGAGAGTGGCTGAGCTGGAGCGGACCGACGGTCAGCTGGCCGCCGAGCTGCGCCACGATCGGCTCCAGGGCCACCACCGTTCCCTGAGCAGTCAGGGTATACGCGAGCGGGCGCCGAGCGCCGTCGACGACCAAGACACCGACCGCGGATCCAAACGACCCGCCCTCCGGAATCTGACCCAAGACTGACGCCGCCACCAGCGGCAGGGTCAAAAGCAGCCACCGGTTCAGGCGCGGCCACGAGCGAAACTCCTTCACAGCGGCCACTTTACACCGTTGCGGCGATCGCGATCGGTGGCCGGCAGCTGCTCGAGATCGATTGCGGCGGTAGGATGGTTTTGCTAAGGTCCTCGTTCTTGTTCGCGGCCCGTTCGTCTAGAGGCCTAGGACGCCGGCCTCTCACGTCGGCAACACGGGTTCGAATCCCGTACGGGCTACCATCCTCCTCGCTTCGCTCGTCGATGAAGCCCGTACGGGATCTCGGCGGGCGCCCTGCGGACTTCGGCCACAGTGGCTTGGAACGAATCCCTGGCGCCAGATCAGCCTACTCGCTTCGCTCGTCGATGAAGCCCGTACGCGATCTCGGCGGGCGCCCTGCGGACTTCGGCCACAGTGGCTTGGAACGAATCCCGTACGGGCTACCAAATCTTCCTTCTCGGCCTCGACCCCTTCCGGCCACGATCCATCGACGTCTCTGCGCCGGTCTCCCGGCCACCGACCTCACCCGCCGTCTCGCGCCGCATCGCGGCTGCGGCGAAGAGTGCTGCCACCGCCACCGCCGCGACGTAGGTCGCTTCGGTCGCGGGCGCCTGCTCGAGCGCCGGGAAGAGCGTGACGAGCAGGTAGACCGAGTAGTTGCCCGCGGTGTGGAGGACGACGGCGAGGAACGCGCTCCCGCCGGAGCGCCGGAAGAACCAGGTGTGCAGGAACGACCACGCGACGTTCTGGACCAGGTAGCCGAGGAGGAAGGTCGCCGTCATCTCGAACCGGCCGGTCGCGAGGTAGAGCGGCAGGTGCCAGAGGTACCAGACGACGCCGACGACCAACGAGGCCGCCAGCGGCCCCCGGCGCTCGAGCAGCTTCGGCAGGAGGAAGCCGCGCCAGCCGATCTCCTCGCCGAGCGGCCCGTCCACGATCGCGAAGAAGACGAACACGATCACCAGCTTCGGGAGCGGAATCGCGTCCGGAGCGAACGGAGCGACGGTGCCCGAGAGGCGCGCTCCCAGCAACGCGACGACGCTCGCGCCGAGCGGCCCGAGCAACGCCAGCGCGCAAAGCCAGGGCGCGACGCGCCACTTCGTGACCCGTTTCCAGAGCGCCGCGAGCCCCTCGCGGCCGGAGAGCGCCAGCGTCGTCACCACCGCCGCGAGTGCCGGCGTGTATCCCCGCGCGGCCCCGAGAAGATCCGACGAGGGATCCAACGGCAACCACCCCCGCGCGCGCAGCGCGAAGAGCAGCCAGTAGAGGCCGGACAGCCCGAGCGCGACCCCGACGAAGACAGGCACCGCGACTCCGCTGGACCGACGGGATACCGGCTCGACCGACGCGCTCATTGGTTGATTGTCGCTCATTGGGCTGACGATCGCACCCCGCCTCTTGAAGCGCGAAGGGTGACCTCGACAGCGTGAGACGAGGCATCCGAGACGGTCTCGGCCTCGGCGCGGGCGAACACGTAGCGACCCCCTTATGGGAGCGCCTCGATCCAATCGTGAAGCCGTCCTGTGTTAGCCAACTGCAGAACCTCCTGCGAAGTCCTACATTGTCCGTACGGTTTTGCGGCAATTTCTGCGCTCTGCCGGTCGCTTCGGTGACGCCGTGCGCGGAGCCACGTGTGTCGGCGACGGCTTGAGGAACAGACGTGCATCGGTGTTTCTGAGTCGACTGCGGGGGCAGTAGCTGATCACGCGTCGCCGGTGACGCCGCCTGAAACGAGGTAGGGACCCTCGAAGAGTCTTCGTGGCTCGCCTGGTGAGAGCCCGCTTCCACTCGTCCCAGACGCGCAATCCCGCGCGATCGCCACGCCCCGTTCCGATCCTTCAACCTCGATTTGTTCCGTTCGTGGCCACGTGGCGGGCGCCCTATGGACTGCGTCCAGAGAACTTGGGTGCGAATCCCGTACGGGCTTGTGACGCTAGAATTCCGTCACTTTGAGTCTGGCCATCCGGAGTCGCCTGGGCTCCTACGAGATCGAAGCGCTGCTCGGGAAGGGCGGTATGGGAGAAGTGTACCGGGCGACCGACACCCGCCTGGGAAGGACGGTGGCGGTGAAGGTACTGCCGGCGGAGCTCTCGGGGGACGAGGTCTACCGCCTTCGCCTCGAACGCGAGGCGAAGACGCTTTCGCAACTGCAGCACCCTCACGTGTGCACCCTCTTCGATGTCGGGTCGGAGGAGGCCGCACCTTTCTTTCTGGTGATGGAGCACCTGGAGGGGAAGACGCTGGAGGACCGGCTTCGGCGCGGGCCGCTCGAGCTCGGCGAGGCGGTGCGCATCGGGCGCGAGATCGCCGAGGCCCTGGAGGCGGCCCATAGGCGGGGATTGTGAGCAGTACCGGCTTTTGTGGACACCTCAAATGGCCTGAGAATGGGCCAAGGAGGTGTTCTGATGAGGAAGCGACGACGCTTCGATGGAGAGTTCAAGAGACAGGCGGTTCGTCTGGCGTCCGAGGAGGGCCA
>JAQBHE010000274.1:0-2695 GCA_032128015.1 Holophagae bacterium | reverse complement strand
CCTCGAGCGCATCGACCAGGTGGATCGGCAAGGGCCGACACTGCGGTCGGTGCTCGAGACCAACCCCGACGCGATCGCGATCGCCCGCGGCCTCGACGAAGAGCGCCGCGCCGGCCGGGTGCGCGGGCCGCTCCACGGCATCCCGATCTTGCTCAAGGACAACATCGCGACCGCCGATCGCAACACCACGACGGCTGGTTCGCTGGCGCTCGAGGGCTCGATCGCGAGCCGCGATTCGTTCGTCGCGGCACGGCTGCGCGAGGCCGGCGCGGTGCTGCTCGGCAAGGCGAACTTGAGCGAATGGGCGAACTTCCGGTCGGAGCGGTCGAGCAGCGGTTGGAGCGGTCGCGGCGGCCAGTGCCGCAATCCCTACGCGCTCGACCGCAACCCCTGCGGCTCGAGCTCGGGGTCGGGAGCCGCGGCTTCCGCGAGCCTGTGCGCGGCGGCCATTGGCAGCGAGACCAACGGCTCGATCGTCTGTCCCTCGAACGCCAGCGGTCTGGTGGGGATCAAGCCCACGGTGGGATTGGTCAGCCGGTCGGGGATCATCCCGATCTCGCACACCCAGGACACCGCCGGGCCGATGGCGCGCTCCGTGCGCGACGCCGCGCTGGTGCTCGGCGCGCTCGTCGGCACCGATCCGGAGGACGCGGCCACCGCGGCGGCCGAGAGCCGCGGGCACCGTGACTATGCGCAGTTTCTCGACGCAGGCGGCGCCCGTGGTGCGCGCATCGGCGTCGCTCGCGAGTACCTGGGGTTCGATCCGCGGGTCGATCGGCTGATCGAGGACGCGCTCGAGGCGTTGCGCGGTCTTGGCGCCGAACTGGTCGATCCGGTGGAGATCAAGACCCGGCGCGCCATCGGCGATCCTTCGTACCAGGTGCTCCTCTACGAGTTCAAGGCAGGAATCGAGGCCTACCTCCGGAGCCTGGGGGCCGGTTCCCGAGCTCGTACCCTGGCCGACCTGATCACATTCAACCAGAGCCACGCCGACCGCGAGATGCCGTACTTCGGCCAGGAGATCTTCGAGCAGGCCCAAGAGAAGGGCGGGCTCGATTCTGCCGAGTATCGAACCGCGCTGGAGGCCGCGGGCCGACTGTCGCGAGCCGAGGGCATCGACGCGACGATGGACGAGCATCGCCTCGACGCGATCCTGGCGCCCACCGGCGGCCCGGCGTGGCTCACCGACCTGGTGAACGGGGATCACTTCTCGGGTGGCAGCTCGAGCGCCGCCGCGGTCGCCGGCTACCCCAATGTGACCGTGCCGATGGGCGCGATCTTCGGTTTGCCGGTGGGGATCTCGTTCTTCGGTCGAGCGTGGAGCGAGCCGTTGCTCATTCGCATCGCCTACGCCTACGAGCAGGCTACGAACCATCGCCAGGCGCCGAAGTTCCTGCCGACGGCCGAGCTAGCGTGACCGGGGACGCCGGCCGCGCGGACGCGGAGATCGACCGCGAGGACGCGGAGATCGACCGCGAGGACGCGGAAAACGGCCGCGAGGACGCGGAGGTCGGAGGCGGCGGGCCGCTACCGTCCGCGGAGACAGCACCGCTACTCCCGGCGGTGCCGGCAGAGTTCCTGGGACTCCACCCGGATGCGCTTCGGGTCTCGCTGTGGGCGGGAGCGATCACCTGGGTGGTGCTGATGGCGCCGCTTGGCATCGCCCTGGTCGTCGCGGTCGTGCTCGCTCCTTCGCCGCTCCTGGTGCTCGCGATCGGCGGCTGCGGGTGGCTTTCGATGGCGGCCCTGGTCGCATTCTGGGGCCTGTTCTGGCCGCGCCTCGCGCATCGCCACACCTCCTACGTCGTCGACGAGCGCGGGCTGCAGATCCGCCGCGGGGTGTTGTTCCGCTCTCACGTCTTCGTCGCGCGCTCGCGGATCCAGCACTCCGACATCGCCCAAGGACCGTTGCAGCGGCGGCTCGGCCTGGCGCGTCTGGTGGTCCACACCGCCGGCACCCACAACGCCTCGACCGCGCTCGGCGGCATCGCTCACAGCGAAGCGGTCCGGGTCCGCGATCTGCTCGCTGCGGACTCGGAGTCCGGGGGCTCGGTGTCTGAGGGCGACGGTGTCTGAGGCTGGGACCTCTCCGGCGTCCGAGGCCAGTGCCGTACCCGCGGTCTGGAGACGATTGCACTCGCTGTCGTGGGTGTTTCTGTGGGGGGCTCAGGTGCGGTCGTTGCTCTTGCCGGCAGTGCTCTTCGTGTTCGCCGATCGCGGCACGATATTCCGTGGCATGCTGCTGCTGTTCCTGATCCCGGCCGCAATCGCTCCGCTGCTGCGCTACCTCTCGTTCCGCTACCGGCTGGCGCACGACGAGATCGTGATTCTCGAAGGTGTGCTGTCGCGCAACGAGCGGCGGATTCCCTACTCGCGGATCCACAACATCGACTTGGTTCAGAACCCGATCCATCGCCTGTTCAGAGTGGCGGTGGTGCGGATCGAGACCGCGAGCGGCGGCAAACCAGAGGCGGAGATCCGGGTGCTCGGTCTCGCAGCCGCGGCTGAGCTCCGAAGGCTGGCTGCTGGCGTCGACGTGCTCGCGGGCGACCCGGGCGAGCCGGATGCTGCGGTTCGCGGCAAGGTCTTGCTCCGCCTGCCGCCGATCGAACTGGTCAAGCTGGGGCTGGTGTCGAACCGCGGCATGGTGCTGTTCGCCGCCGGCGCCGCGTTCCTGGTGCAGCAGACCTTCGGC
>JAQBHE010000273.1:0-4947 GCA_032128015.1 Holophagae bacterium | reverse complement strand
CTCCGCCCGGCGGATGGCCTCCGCCTGGTGGCCTTGGGCGGCGAGACCTTCGACAGCCCACCGCTTGAAGCCCCAGAGGACGCGCTCGCCGCCAGCGATCTCGACCAGCTCCTGGTGGCGCTGCGCCTTGAAGAGCGCGCTCAAGCATGCCGAGGCGCCGGAGAAGAACTCCCCCGGCCGGCGGTCCGGCGCGAGCACCCGGCGGGTGAGATCGAGGAGCTTGTCGGCCTGCTCGGAAGCAATCTCCGAGGTCGCGCAAAGTTCGCCCCAAGAGTCACCAAGGCACTCGAGATAGGGGATGTCGTCGGCTTGGATTGCTTCGAAGAGGCGCTCCAGCCAGAGGCGGCGTTGCTTGTCGTCTACCGGCGCCTTCGCGATGATCGGTACGAGCTGATCGATCGCCCGGTTGACGGCGGTACCAATGGCTCCCGAGGAGCTGTCGACCTGTTCGAGGGCCGGCGAGAGACGTTCGAGAAAGGCGACCGCACCTTCGGCGGCAAGAGCCGGATCCTTGCGCCGGACCTTCTTGATCTCCGAGACCGCCTCTCGGACGCGCTGGATCGCCGGTTGCGACTTCCAGCCGAAGGCCCGCCGACGGAACCGGGCCTTGAACACCCAACTGTGCTTCTCAGCGTTCGCCATCGTCACTCGGCGTCGTCGATGTCAACGCGATGGACGGTATCGCAGAGTCCCTTGCTGCCTGGGAACTTTTCCACGTAACCGCGGTCGAGTATCCGTTTTTTGATCTCCACGTCTAGCAGCCCTTGTCTAGCAGCAAGGAACGAACTGCTTCGCACATCGAGGGCTTCGGGTTCCTCCGGGGGTAGCGCCCGGCTTCGGGCGCGCCGACGCTTGGGCGGCCGAGTTCCGAGTTGTTGGAGCGTACGCCATTGCTGCGAATAGGTCGTTCTGTCGAGCGGGCGCCGCGTGTGTTTTGTCGTTCGGGCGCGGTGGGTTCGTCGGTGTTCTCGCTCGTTCGTCGGCCGCCCAAGCTCGGCCGCTACCCTCAGAGGGGACACGGCGGTGCCGGTCCGATCTGCCAGCGAAGGATCCTTACGGCGCAGGCTCCTAGCCGGCGCGAGATCCCTGGACCGTCAGATCGTCGCCGCTCGGTGAGCGCAGGGTCCCTTCGAGTCGGTCGTCCTCGAGCCGGGCACGGAACGGCAGGCGGACTTTCGTGAAGGTGGATCCGTCCGTCGTGCTCGTGACCTCGAGCACCAATCGGAGCTCGCCGGCCTTGAACGTCGTGTCGACGGCGTCGAGGGTCCCCAAGACTCCCGACCAACGAGCGGTGAGCTCTCCGTCCCGCTCCTTCACGACGAGCACCGCCGACGACGATTCCTGCGGCCCGGACACCGTGAGATCCCACGTGCCCACCATTTCCGCACCGCCCTGCGGGGCCGCTCCGAGGCTGACGAGGAGCGCTGCAACGAGAAGGACGAATCGCACCGCGTCACGATACCGTTCTCGACGGGACTGGTCGAGCGACGCGAGGTCCATGGGCGATGCCGAGGGCAGGTGCCAGAGCTGATCGGAGCTCGCCGTTGGTGGGCCACGACACCGCGACTCCACGACACCGTTGGTCGATTTCACGCTCGCGGCAAACTGCAGGCAACGGCGCCGAGGCGATGCGCACGCGAGGCGGCGGGGTCCTCCTGCCCTCGGCGCCCGCCTGGGCAGCCTGGGGTGTTAGCATACCTACCGTTCACCGGACTCCGGGGTCGGGCTCCCGGGAAAGGACTCAGGTCGTGCGCCATATCTCTCTCGTCTCGATCGCTTCCCTGCTCTTGTGCGGCCTGCCGGCCTTCGCCGCAGAGGGCGCCGGAATCAAACGCCTTGCCAACGGCAAGCCCGATCTCTCCGGCGTCTACGACGCCGGGACGGTGACGCCGGTCGACCGCCCGGCGCAGTTCGGCAACAACCTCTACCTGACGTCTGAGCAAGCCAAGACGCTCGAAGAGCAGACGGCGGCATTCTGGGCGAACGCCGAGGATAGCAAGGGTACCGGCGCCGATCGGGAGGCCCCCAAGAAGGGCGGCGACGGTGACAACCGATTCGGCGGCGGCGGCGTCGGTGGCTACAACGCTTTCTGGATCGACCCCGGCTCCGAAGCGGTCGTGGTCGATGGCAAGTTCCGCACTTCGATCATCTACGAGCCCGCCAACGGTCGCCGACCGCCGATGACCCCCGCGGGCATGGCCAAGATGGCGGACAACTTCAGCTCGTTCACCTACAACAACGACGGCACCGCGTCCTGGCTCAACCACGACGGTCCCGGGCCTTTCGACGGCCCCGAGAGCCTAGCTCTCGCGGAGCGTTGCCTGCTCGGCTTCAGCGGCGGGCCGCCGATGCTGCCAAGCCTCTACAACAACTACCTACGGGTGCTCCAGACCGACGATCACGTGATGATCCTCGCCGAGATGATGCACGACGCGCGCATCGTGCGCATCGACTCCAAGCACGACCCCGTAGGCAACAAGAGATGGCTCGGCGACGGCATCGGCTACTGGGACGGCGACACCCTGGTCGTGGAAACGCGCAACTTTCGCAACGAGACCGGCCTCTATGGTGGCGACGAGAACCTGCACGTGGTGGAGCGCTTCACGCGCGCCGAAGACGGCAACTTGCACTATGACTTCCGGGTCGAAGACCCGACCGCGTGGACGGCGCCCTGGGCGGGCGAGTACACCTGGCTGGCGAAAGACAGCCGCGTTTACGAGTACGCCTGTCACGAGGGCAACTACGCGATGGTCAACATCCTTCGAGGCGCCCGCCTGCTCGAGTCGGATTATGACAACCCCAAGAAAGGCACGCGCGACTAGCTCGGTCGGGTTGTGCGGTAGCTCAGGTCTCGAGCCGGACGGCTGGCACGCCGAGGTGCCAGAGAAAAGGTGCCAGAGAGGGAGTCAGAACGCGACCCCGAAGGTCGCGAGGAGGCGAGCACGGCGGGGCCGAATCGTCCCCACAGCCTCGAAGGCTGGCAGAGGCAGCAATGAGAATCGGAATCAACGGAACCGGTCTGGTCCGCTTTTCTTCGGTCGGAAGAATCGTCGACGACGCGGTGCGCGCGGAGCAGGACGGTTTCGGCAGCTACTGGCTCGCCGAGCACCCGGTCGGCGGGCTCGACGCACTCACGGTGGTCTCGGCGGTCGGCCCGCGGGTCGAGAAGCTCGAGCTCGGCACGGCGATCGTGCCGACCTGGCCGCGCCATCCGATGGTGCTCGCGGCGCAGGCGCTCACCGTGCAACAGCAACTGTCCAAGCCGTTGGTTCTCGGTATCGGACTCTCCCACAAGGTCATGCTCGAACAGCTCGGAATCTCGATGGAGAAGCCGATCCGACATCTGCGCGAGTTCCTCGAGATCCTGATCCCTCTGCTCCATGAGGGTGAGGTCGATGTGTCTGGCGAAAGCCTCAGCTGCACCGCAAAGTTGTTTCAGAAGCCGAGCGTGTCGCCGCTGGTGGTGGTCGCCGCCCTCGGTCCTCAGGCACTTCGCGTCGCTGGCCGCCTTACGTCCGGGACGATTCTCGCTTGGGTGGGCGCCAAGACGATCCGCGAGCACATACGACCGACGATCACCGATGCCGCTGCCGGGCGCAGCTGCGAGCCGCGAATCATCGCCACCTTGCCGGTCTCGGTCACCGACGATCCCGCGGCGGTGCGCGCCCTCGGCTCGAAGACGTTCTCCATGTACGGGCAGCTACCGAGCTATCAAGCGATGCTGGGGCGCGAAGGTGTGAGCGATCCTGCCGAGCTCATCCTGGCTGGCTCTGAGGAGGAAGTGACGGAGAAGCTCGAGGAGTTGAGGGTCGCGGGTGTCACCGATTTCGCCGCGAGTGAGTTCGGGCGCAGCGATGAGATCGCGAGGACCAGAGAGCTTCTTCAGCGACTCGCGCGCGAATAGAAACGCCGGCGAATTGCTGGAGACACCGGCGCGAGCTCTCGATCACCTCAGAATGGCTTGGTCCCGGAAACCCGCGTCAGGGTCCCCTTGACGAACTCGTTCGCCGCAACGTCAACGAAGCCCGCTGCGCCGAAGTAGCCCACGCAATCGGCCTCGGAATGGGCGACGCCGGTGCTGTGGAGAAGGGCTTCTGCAAGCCCCCAGAGCGCCGGTCCGATCGGACCGGTGCGCTCGTCGTCGAGCATCTCGCCGATGAGGTGCATCTCGCCGCCGGGCACGAGGGCTCCAAAGGCCTTCGCGACCACCCGGGCGATGATCTCGCGCGAATACTGCGGCAGGTTGCTCGCCATCAGCACGACGTCGGCGCTCGGAAACGGATCGGCCGTGAAGTCACCGGCCTGGGCCGAAACGCGGTCGGCGACACCGGCTTGGGCTACGAACTCCCGCGTCACTTCGACCACCGGCGCCAGGTCGAAGACGACGGCACGCAAGGCAGGATTCTGCTGCACCGCTACGATGCTGTAGGCGCCCGAGCCGCCGCCGAGATCGAGAAGCAGACTGCGACCGCTGAGATCGACGTGCCTCGAGAAGCGGCGACCGGCACCGAGACCGATGCTGAAAGTCGCCCGATGGTACTCCCGAGCTCCCTCGACCGTCATCGAGGCGAGCGACTTGCCGATCGTGTCTTCCTCCCGGCTGCGCAGGTGCTCGGTGAGCCTTCCCCACTCCGACCAGCGCGGACGCGTGAAGTGGATCCACGGACCGGCGAAGTCTCGCTCGCCCTCGACGAGAAAGCGCTCGACGTCGGGCGCGTTCTCGAAGCCATCGTCGCCGTCGACGAAAAGATCCATCGCCAGCAGGACGGTCGCCAGCCGCTCGACGTTGGTACGGCTGAGATCGAGCGCTTCGGCGAGCGCGTCGACGTCGCGGGCGCCCTTCGAGACGGCAGTGAAAACGCCGATATCGACCGCCGACATCAATGCTGCCGACTGCCAATAGGCCAGAGCGATGTCCTGCAGGCGGCGGGTGTCGACCCGGGGCGG
>JAQBHE010000272.1:0-3719 GCA_032128015.1 Holophagae bacterium | reverse complement strand
GCTCAGCCGTCTGCGAGCTCGACGAATATCGGCGCCGGGCCAAGGATCATCCGCGCCGGGTCAGCGCCCGCCGGCAACGCCAGGTCGTTGCCGTCGCGGTCGAGGACCCGGACCGCTCGGCCCGCAAGGCCGCTCGGCGATGACCCGCCAGTGATCGACCAGGCGACGACCATCGGCCGGCCGTCAGCGAGCCGGAAGCGGTACAGACGCTGGTCCGCGGCAGCGACTCCAGCTGGCCCCAGGAACGTCGAGCCGGCGACCGTCCGCGCCAGGTTTCGGAATGCCTGGAACGACGGCCGCAAGCGCAACCCCTCGGGCCGCGGTTCGATCAGACCGTAGCCGCGGTGGACCAGTTGCCACCAGTACACGCGCTCGACCAGCCCGGTGCCCAGGGCGAGCAGGAAGTAGCGGCTGAGGTAGCTCGCCTGGAGATCCTCGGACACCGCGACATCGCGACCCGCCGGCGCGTGCGGCCCCTCGCGCAGCGGCCAGTTGACCTCGGTGATCCAGGACCGTCCACTCGGGCAGTTGCGGCCAGTCTCGGCCAGCGCCTTCAGCCAAGTCACCTTGCCAATCGTATCGAGGCCGAGCTGGCGGTTCTCGGGCGCCCCCCGGCGATCGACGTATAGGAGACTCGCCAGGACATCGAAGCGCAGCTCGTCGGCCGCGAGGTTGAGGATCGCCGAGGTGGCATAGGGCTCGAAGTCGATGATCCCCGGCCCGCTGAGCTCGACCGCGGTACCGCGCTCGGCGGCTGCGGCCTCGAGCTCTTGCGCCGCGGCCACGAACAGCCCGACGTACTCGGCCGGCCGCCAGACTCCCCACTTGCTACGGTTGATCGCCTGACCGATCTGGAAGCCGCTGCCGTAAGGCAAGAAGCGCTCCGCCAACTCGCGCACCACCGCGCGCCAGCGCCCGGGATCGCGCACCAGGTCGCGGTTCTGTGGCAGCGTGAACACCAGGTCATAGCCACGGCGCGCGAGCTCGGCCGCCAGCGCCTCTTCGTCGTCAAAAGCCGGCTGCCAGGGGTTGAGGCGCAGCAACACGTGGTCGACCCCGAGGGCGACGATGGCGCCCACCAGCCCCTCGGGGTCGGCCGGCCAGGGACGCACCGAGATTCCAAGACCCGAGAACCGCGTTGGCCGCGCGTACAGCGCTGTGCGCAGCTCGCGAGCCCGCCTGCGCGCCCGCCCAAGACCGGCCGCCGCCACCCCAAGGTTCGCGAGGTGCGCGGGCGCGTCGACCACGCGCACCCATAGCTTCTCGAGCCGCCGGGCATGCTGATGGGGCTGGTCGGACAGTGGATCCCACACCGTCCGATCGCGGATCGACGCTTCGAGGTCGGCAGTGGGGATATGCACATGCGGCCGGCGTCGCGGCAACAGCGCATCGGCGAGCCGCCGACCGGCGCTGCGCGCCCGTTGTTTCGAGCGGTTCTTGAGCTGAAACCCCACCCGGTACCCGTGGTACCAAAGCTCGGCGGTCCATCCTTCGCCGCGCCTCGCGGCGGGCGATCCCTCGCCGCGCCCCGCGGCGGACGATCCCCCAGGGCGGTCTGCGGCCGCGCGGTAGGCATCGAGGAACCAACGCTGGTGCTCGCGACGGGCCAACGGCATCCGGCTGAGATCACGCTGGCGCTGGCGCTGCGACGGCGGCCTGCCCCAGCGAGCGCGGTTGAGATCGACGAGGTAAAGGCCGTCAACTCCACCGTCTCCACCGTCTTCACCTTCATCGGCGCCGGCCGCTGGGAAGCGTGACGCATCGACCAGGACATTGCCGCTCGACAGATCGCGGTGCACGAAACCGCCATCGTGAAGCCGCCGGCACATCGCCCCGAGGCTCTCGAGAACGGCGCGCGCGGCGATCGCCGGGTAGTCGCGCTCGACGGTGCCGGCGTTGAGTGCGCGGACCAGGTAGCGCATCTCGAGCAAACCGGAAAGACGACTCGAGACGAAGAAGGAGGCGCCGCCTGGCTGGTTCGAGTCGGCGAAGAAGACCGGTTCCGGGGTGCCGACTCCGAGGCTCTGAAGGACTCGCGCCGCCTGCCAGCTGCGCTTGGCTTTGGTCCCGCGCGAGCGCCCAAAGAGACCGAAGAGTCGCAGCCCGGAACCGCCGCGGAATTGCTTGACCACCACCTCGCGGTCGCCGTCGACACCCGGCCAGCAGGCTAGGTACAGGTAGTTGCGCCCCCAGTGGATGGTGGCGATCGCCGACGCCGGATCGAGGATCCCACGCAGGGCGGTCTCGAGGTCGAGCCGCGGCCGGCAGGCCTCGGACAGCTCGCCTTCGAGCTCGCCGAGCGCTCCATCGAGCTTACCGACGCGAAACGTCGTCGCGACCGGTGCCGGGACCCTCATCGAGAGACCGCGGCCAGAGCTAGAAGTCTTGAACTCGGGAACTCGACTCACCGTGTCAGCTCTCGCGAGGAAGCCGCTCGTCCACGCCTCGGAGTTCAAGACATCTAGCGGGATCGTGGGTTGACCGCGCCCCGTCACCGCCACCTCGCTCCAGGGGAGTGGTGACAACCACGATCCCGCTAGCCGGTAGCCGACTCAAGCCTCGGTCAGCTCGAAGCGCTCGTGGTGAAAGTCCGCGACGCTGTGCAACAGCAGCCGGGCGCCGACGCTGCGCTCGAGCTCGTCGAGCAAGGCGCGCTCCTCGGTTTGCAGCGCCTGCGCGACTTCGGGATGGACCCGCAGCAGCAGCTCGCGCGCCGCGGGGCCCTCGCGCACCGTCCGCAACACCGCGGTCCGGATGTTCAAGCAGATCGTCGCCAGGGTCTTGATCCGACCCGAGCCTTGGCAGTAAGGGCAGCGACGGGTCAGCAGCCGCTCGAGGTTGGCGTGACTGCGTTTGCGAGTCAGCTCGACCAGCCCGAACTCCGAGAGGTTGAGCACCTGGCTCTTCGCCCGGTCACGCCGCAGCTCGAGCTCGAGCGCCGCGAACACCTGGTCGCGGTGCTCCTGCTCGTTCATGTCGATCAGGTCGATGACCACGATCCCCGAGAGATCGCGCAGCCGGATCTGGCGAACGATCTCCTCGACCGCTTCCAGGTTGGTGCGCAGCACCGTGTCCTCGAGGCTGTGTTGACCGACGAAGCGTCCGGTGTTGACGTCGATCGCCACCAATGCCTCGGTCTGGTTGATCACCAGGTAGCCGCCCGAGCGCAGCCAAACCTTGGAGGCCAGAGCCGCCTCGATCTCTTCCTCGATCCGGAAGCGCTCGAACAGGCGCGCCTCGTGGCGATCGAGCTTGACCCGCGACGCCAGCTCGGGCTGGACGTTGCCGAGGAACTCGACGACCCGCTGGTAGGTCTCGGCGCTGTCGACCCACAGCACGCTGTACTCGTCGGTGAACAGATCGCGCACCACCCGCAGCGCCAGGTCCTGGTCGCGATGGATCATGGTCGGCGCCGCGGTGCGTTCGGCCAGCTCCCGGATTCGCTGCCAGCGCTCGGCGAGGTACCTGCGGTCGACCGCGAGCTCGTCGGCGCTTCTGCCTTCGCCCGCGGTGCGCACGATGAGGCCTCCGGCGTCGGTGCCCAGAGCCTCGAGCAGCCCCCGCAGGCGTACACGCTCGGCCTCGTCCTCGATTCGTCGCGACACCCCGACGTGACGCACCGTCGGCAGCAGGACGAGGTTGCGGCTCGGCAGGGTGATGTGGGTGCTGACCCGCGCGCCTTTGTTCGCGAGCGCGTCCTTGGTCACCTGCACCAGCAC
>JAQBHE010000271.1:0-8959 GCA_032128015.1 Holophagae bacterium | reverse complement strand
CGGCCTTTGACGACTTCGAGAGCGGCCTCGAGGCCTTCCACGGTGGCCGCCTGGCGGCAGCCCGGAAGCTATTCGACAAGGTGATCTCCGAGTGCGACCAGCCGGAGCTGCGCCAACGGTCGCGCACCTACCTGGCGCTGTGCGACCACCCAGCGGGCGCTGGCAGTGGCGGGGCGCCCGAAGACGCCTACCTCGAGGCGCTGGCGGCTCGCAACAACGGCGACTTCGCGACCGCGCTGTCGATGTGTGCCGCCGGTGGCCGGCGCGCCAAGGACGAGCGCTTCGCCTACCTGGCAGCAGCGGTGAATGCCCTTTCCGGCAGCGCCGACGACGCGTTCGAGCTGCTCGGGGTCGCCATCGAGCTCAACCCCGAGAACCGCGTCCACGCCTTCCACGACTCCGATTTCGAAGCACTTCACGCCGACGAGCGTTTCGCGGCGCTGTTCGAGGACTAGCGGGATCGTGGTTGGCGGGATCGCGGTCCCAGCCCCTCGGTCCTCCGCCACCGGACCGGTGCGGAGGGTGCGCGCGGCGATCGTGCTCGCGGCCGGCAAAGGCACCCGGATGCGCTCGGCGCTGCCCAAGGCGCTGCATCCGGTCGGCGGCCGGCCGATGCTGGAGTGGGTGCTCGACGCCGCGCGCGGCGCCGGCTGCTCGCCGATCGTCGTGGTGGTCGGACATGGCGCCGAGTCGATTCGCGAGGCGGTCGCCGGGGACGACCTCCTGTGGGTCGAGCAATCTGAGCAACTCGGCACCGGACACGCGGTGGCCCAGGCCGAACCGGCGCTGCGCGCGGCGGGTTTCGGTGCTCTGGGTGTCGGTGCAGTCGGTGTCGGTGAAGATCGCGTTGTGCTGGTGCTCTCCGGGGACGCGCCACTGGTGCGTGCTGAGACCCTCGAGCGGCTCGCCGCGTGCGCCGAGCAGGGCTGGGGAGCGTTGGCGGTGGCGCGGGTGGACGATCCGGGGAGCCTCGGGCGGGTGATCCAGGAGCGAGATGGCCGGCTCGCGAGAATTGTCGAGGTCGCCGACGCCAATACCGAGGAGTTGGCGATCGATCGAGTGAACTCCGGGCACTACGCGTTGCGCTGTCCGGCGTTGTTCGGTCTGCTCGCTCGGGTCGCGCCCCACAACGCCCAGGGCGAGCTTTACCTGACCGACGCGGTGGTCGCCGCCGCCGCCTCGGGTCTCGAGGTGCGGTGCTTCGAGCTCGGGGACGCTTGCGAGGCTTGGGGGATCAACGACCGCGCCGACCAGGCACGGGTCCACCATGAGCTCAACCGTCGTCATCTGGCGGCGTTGATGGAGCAGGGAGTCACGGTCTACGAGCCCGATCGGGTGACCGTCGAAGCGTCGGTCACAATCGCCTCAGACTGCATTGTCCACCCGGGGGTGTCGCTTCTCGGAGCGACCCGGATCGCCAGCGGCTGCACCCTCGAAGCGGGCGCCTGGCTACGCGACGCGGTGCTCGCAGAAGGGGTGACCGTCCTGCCGTACAGCGTCATCGACGGCGCGGTTCTCGGCGCTGGCGCATCGGTCGGGCCGTTTGCGCGGCTGCGGCCGGGGACCTTGCTCGGCGCCGGCGCCAAGGTCGGCAACTTCGTCGAGGTCAAAGCCGCCACCCTCGGTCCTGGGGTCAGGGCCAGCCACCTCGCCTATATCGGCGACGCCACGATCGGAGCGGGCACCAACATCGGCGCCGGCGTCGTCACCTGCAACTACGATGGCGAGCGCAAGCATCGCACCGAGATCGGCGACAACACGTTCATCGGCAGCGACACCATGCTGGTGGCGCCGGTCAAGGTCGGGTCGCGCTCGATCACCGGCGCGGGCTCGGTGATCACCGACGAGGTGCCGGACGACAGCCTCGCGCTCGGTCGGGCGCGACAGCGGAACCTGGTGGGTTGGTCGCGGCGAAAACGTGGCAAGTGAATCGACCCCGACGCCGCGGGTGCTGAGTCTCGAACAGCAGCTGAACCCCGAGCAGATCGAGGCGGTCACCCACGGTGAGGGTCCGCAGCTGGTGCTCGCCGGCGCCGGCACCGGCAAGACCCGGGTGATCACCCACCGAATCGCCTGGCTGATCTCGGCGCAGGAGGTCGAGCCGTATCGGATCGCGGCGGTGACCTTCACCAACAAGGCCGCCGCCGAGATGCGCGAACGGGTCGCCAAGCTCGCGCCCGGTGCGGGTCGCGAAGTGTTCGTCGGCACCTTCCACGGTTTCTCGCTGCGCCTGCTGCGGCGCTACGGCGAACGGGTGGGCTTGACCAAGGGGTTCTCGATCCTCGACAGCCGCGACCAGCAGGAAGTGATGAAGCGCGCGATCGAGGAGCTCAAGCTCGACCCGTCGGTGTTCCAGCCGCGCCAGGTGCTCTCCCGTATCAGCGCGGCCAAGAATCGCCTGGTGGGGCCGACGCAGTTCGACCGCGAAGCGGTCGGCTTCTTCGACCAACGGGTTGCCGACGCTTACCGGGTCTACCAGCGCTCGTTGCGCGAGAGCGGCGGCGTCGATTTCGACGACATGATCGGTTTGGCGGTCCGGCTGTTGCGCGACGAGGTCGAGCTCGGGGATCGCATGCGCCAGCGCCTTCGCTACTTGCTGGTCGACGAGTACCAGGACACCAACTTCGCGCAGCTGCAGCTGATCGAGACCATCAACGGCGTCGGTGGCAACCTGACCGCGGTCGGCGACGAAGATCAGAGCATCTACTTGTGGCGAGGCGCCGAGCTCGGCAACATCCTCGAGTTCGAGCGCAGCTTCCCCGGGGCGTGCGTGCGCAAGCTCGAGCGCAACTACCGCTCGACCCAGCTGATCCTCGATGCCGCCGGCGGACTGGTCGAGCACAACCGTTTGCGCCGGGGCAAACGGCTGTGGACCGACCGCACCGAGGGCGAGCCGATCGAGCTCTACCGCGCGCGCGACGAAGGCGACGAGGCGGCCTGGATCACCCGCCGTCTGATCGAGCTCGAGGGCGAGCACCGTTATCGCCAGATGGCGGTGTTGGTGCGCACCAACGCTCAGACTCGGGCGATCGAGGACGAGCTGCTGCGGCGCAAGGTGCCGTACTGCCTGATCGCCGGGGTGCGGTTCTATGACCGCGCCGAGATCAAGGACCTGGTCTCCTACCTGCGCTTGCTGCGCAATCCGCAGGACAACCTGGCGTTGCGGCGGGTGCTCAACAAACCGCCGCGAGGGATCGGCAAGGCGACCCAGGACGCGTTGTTCCGCGAAGCCGAGGAGATGGGACAGTCGTTGTGGGACGTTCTGCGTCTCGATCGTTTCGGCGGCGTTGGGGCGCGCGCGAGCAAGGCGCTGCGGACCTTCCGCGAACTGATTCTCGGTCTTGCGGCCGAGTCGGCGCGGCGCTCGTTGCCCGAGCTGCTCGAACTGGTCCTCGAGCGCACCGGCTATCAGCAGATCTTCCCGGCCCACGATCCGGAGTCGGAGTCTCGGCTCGAGAATGTTCGCGAGTTCCTGTCCGCAGCACAGGAGTTCGCCGAGGACTTTGGCTCCGAGCAGCCGGCGCTCGCTACGGTCGACCTAACCGGCGAGGGCGAACCCGGGTCCGACCCGGGCGACCTCGGGCTCGGCCCGGGCCTCGAGTCCGACCCGCTGACCGCCTTCCTCGACTACGTGGCGCTAGTCAGTGACAGTGATTCCCTCGACTCGGATCTCGGGGTGGCGGTGATGACGCTGCACAGCGCCAAGGGGCTCGAGTTTCCCGTGGTGTTCGTCGCCGGGCTCGAGCAGGGATTGCTCCCGCACTTCAACTCCCAGGCCGAGGAGCAGACCGAGGAGGAGCGCCGCTTGCTGTACGTCGGCATGACTCGTGCTTGCCGCCGTCTGTTCCTGAGCGCGTGTCGCAGGCGCCGGATCGCCGGCCGCTACCAGGACCAAGACGAGTCAATGTTCCTGGGCGAGATTCCGGAGCGCTTTGTTACCACGATCGACAGCCCGGCGCTCTACGACAACGAGCGTAACGCCGGCGTCTACAACTTCTTCGGCCGCGAGCGCGCGCAGCGCGAGGCTTCTGAAGCGCCGACCCTGCGCGCGGCCGCGCCGCGCGCTGCCGAGGTCGACGCGGCGACGATCGCCGGCGCGAGGATCGCCGGGGCGACGATGCGTCCGGGAACCGCGGTGCTCGAGCGCGGCAAGGGGGTGCGCCACCCGTTGCTCGGGGTCGGGGTCATCCTCGATATCGAGGGCGAGGGCGACAACGCCAAGCTCACGGTGTTCTTCGACCGTGCGGGCAAGCGTCGGTTGATCGCCAAGTACGCGGCGCTCGATCCGCTGTGAGTGGCGGCGCGGCGCTCGAAGTGGGCGCTGGTCGCCGCCGTCAGTCACCTGGGCAGGAAGTCGGACTTGAGCAAGGCGTAGAGCCAGTGATCGGTGCGTTCGCCGTGGAGGCGGAAGTAGCCACGCAGGCAGCCCTCGCGAACGAATCCGAGGCGCTCGAGGATTCGTAGCGAGGCCAGGTTCGAGACCGCGCAGCGAGCCTCGACCCGCTCCAGCCCCGCGCGCAAGAACAGGTCGGGCAGCAGCTGTACCAACGCCGGACGCATCAAGCCCAGGCCCTGGTACGGGGTCGACAGGGCATAACCGATTTCGGCGAGCCCGTGCTCCCAGTTGTTGATTACCAGGGTGATCCAGCCGCACGGTTCACCGCCGGCTTCGATGATCCACACGAAGCGGTCGGCGTGGGCGCGAAACAGCTCAGGGAGCCGCTGCGCTCCGAGCTCGTTGCGCATTTGCGCCGCTGAGACATCGCGAAGAGGCTGGTAGCGCCTGACGCTCGCTTCGGCTCGCCAGGCGCGCAGGCGCTGCGCGTCGTCGCCGACCGCCGGCCGCACGGCGATCTCGGAGGGGCGGCGCTCGCGGCGTGGGTCCAGCGCGCTGGTCACATGAGGAGTGTAGCGCCAGTGGCCCGGCCGGACCACCGCACTCTACGGTCGTTGAGCAAGCTGGCGCCAGCCGAAACGCGGCGCGAGGGTCAGACCGGTGACCGTCACCGAACCGGCGACGAACAAAGCCAGGAACGGCAGCGCCCACCACACTCCGAGGACGACCGCGAGGACGGTGCAGCCGACCAGGTAGCCGCAGTACAAGAGCTCGCCGAGCACCGGTTGCCGGAGGGGCTGGTAGTGGGCAAGGTCGTCGTCATCGACGCGGTGCGGGTTCTTCGGAGTGCGCACGAACACGCCGCCGCGACGGAAGAGCCCGGTGAGAGTGGCGCGGGCGTTGTGCCACGACATGCCGATGCCGAGCGCCATCAATGGCAGCTGGAGCGCGAGGGCTCGCCAGCGACTGCGGCCGAGCGCGGCCTGGGAGCCGAGGTAGAACACTACGAGCGACAGGGTGGCCGCGGCGAACAGTCCGGCGTCGATGGCGACGAATCGCCAATCTCCTCGCTGGTGGCGCAGGTACATCGCCGGAAACAGCAACGCCCCGAGCGCCACCATCAGCGGATAGCAAAGGTTGTTGGTGAGATGGACCATCGATTCGAGCTTGATCCGCCACGGAAGACGCGCACGGAGTACCCGCCACCCGAGCTTGCGCAAGGTCTGCGCCGAGCCGCGAGTCCAGCGGTTCTGTTGGCCTTTCCAGGCGGCGATGTCCGCCGGCAACTGCGACGGCACCACCAAGTCGGGAAGAAAGACGAATCGCCAGCCGCGGAGCTGGGCTCGGTACGACAAGTCGAGGTCCTCGGTGAGGGTGTCGTGCTGCCAGCCGCCGGCATCCTCGATGGTGCGCCGCCGGAACAGGCCCGCGGTGCCGTTGAAGTTGAAGAACAGCCCGCTCTTGTGGCGCGCCGCGTGCTCGACTTGGAAGTGACCGTCGAGCAGCAAGGCCTGGACCGCGGTCAACAGCGAGCGCTCGCGGTTGAGGTGGCCCCAGGCCGCTTGCACCATTCCGACACCCGGGTCTGCGAAGTGGGGAACGGCCCGGCGTAGGAAGTCCGGCTCGGGAAGGAAGTCGGCGTCGAAGATCGCGACCAGCTCGCCGTGAGAGTGCGCGAGACCCGCGGCAAGCGCACCTGCCTTGTAGCCAAAGCGGAGCTCGCGGCGCAGGTGGACGACATCGCACCCGACCGCTCGCAGCTCCGCCACCACGGCCGCGAGCCGGGCGCTGGTCTCGTCGGTGGAGTCGTCGAGGACCTGGATCTCGAGCCGGTCGCGGGGATAGTCGAAGGCCGCGACCGCCCGCAACAGGCGCGGGGCCATCCAGACCTCGTTGTACACCGGCAGCTGGACGGTGACCCGCGGCCAGACCGCCGGGGCGGCGGGCACGCGGCCGCTCCGGCGGCGCAGGAAAAGCACCAGCAGCAGCCGATGCAAGGCGTACAGCGCCAGGAGTCCGAGGACCCCATAGTAGGCTGCGAGAACGCCCGTGCCGAGGGATTCAGCCACTGCCACTCCCGAAGTCGGCGACCACCGATCCGCCGCTCTGCGCCGACCACCTGCCGCGCTGCGCGCTGCGCTCACGGTCGCGCTGGTGGTGGCTTTCGGCGCCCTCGCGTGGCTCTACGACTTTCGCGCGCATCCGGGGCTGTTCTTCGGCGGGGTCACGGTGTGCTTCCTGTGCCTGGCCGCTTGGCGCGTTGTGGCCGGGGCTCGCGGCCTGTCGTTGACCCTGCTGCTGGTGGTCGGGGGGCTCGTCCGGGCGATGTTTCTGCCCTTGCCGCCCTCGCTGTCCGACGACGTGTGGCGGTATCTGTGGGACGGCAAGGTGGTCGTGGCCGGCTACAACCCGTACACGCTCGCGCCGTCGGCCGAGCCCCTGGTCGGGCTCCGTGACGAGATCTGGGAACGGACCGCCCACCGCGATGTCGAGACCGTGTATCCGCCCCTCGCCCAAGGGCTTTTCAGTATATCGGCGCTGTTGCCGGCGCCGCTCTACAGCTACAAGACGCTGGTCGTAGCCCTCGACCTCCTGGCGTGCGCGGCGCTGTGGCAGGTGGCCAAGCTACGCGGTATTCCTACCGCGCTCGTCGCCTGGTACGCGTGGAATCCGCTGGTGGTGATCGAAGGCGCGGGCATGGGCCACGTCGATGTCGCGGGCGCCGCGGCAGTGATTGCGGCAGTGTGGGCCCTTGGGGCGCTCGGCCGCGGTCGCTGGGTGACGGTCGCGACGGCGCTGTGGGCCGGGGTCGCGATCAAGCTGGTGCCGCTGGTCCTGGTGCCGTTGTGGCTGCGACGGGGGCCGCGCGGCCCCCAGTTCGCCGCGATCCTGTTGGGATCGTTGGCGGTGAGCGCCGCGGCGATGCTGGTCATCGGTGGTGGCATTCCTCCCGGCCTCGTGACCTACGGCATCTCCTGGGAATTCAACGGCCCGCTGTTCGAGCCGCTGTGGCGGTTGATCGGCATCGTGCGACTGGACGCCGCGGTCAAGCTCGGTCTCGACGGGCTCGAGGATGTGACCGGCTGGCACGAGGTGTGGGACCGGTTCTTCCCGTTCGTCTATCCCCAGCTGCTCGCCAAGTTGATGCTCGCCGCGCTCGCGGTGGTCGCGGTCGCTTGCTCGTTGCGAGAGTCCGACGCGGTCCGTGGCAGCGGGCGGCTGCTCGCGGCGGTGACGTTGTTGTCGGCCACCGTTTATCCCTGGTACCTGCTCTGGGTGCTGCCCTTCGCGGCGCTGTTCGAGCTCCGGGCCTGGCTGGTGCTGTCGTGGTCGATCCTGTTCGCGTACCTCCCTGCTCTTGCCGGGGTCGACTACTTTCCCTGGGTGTACCTGGCGGTGTGGAGCCCGTTCGTCCTCGCGCTCGCAGCGGGCCGCTGGCGGGCTGGCGCGGACCGGGCAGGATCGCCGCCGTCGTGATCTACCGTCTCCTGCTGTCGTACCGCGGCACCGCCTACGCGGGGTGGCAGCGCCAGGCCAACGGACTTGCGGTACAGCAGGTCGTCGAAGAGGCGCTCGGACGGCTGCTCGGTCACGACGTGAGGGTGGCTGCGAGCAGCCGCACCGATGCCGGAGTTCACGCGCGCGGCCAGGTCGCCCATCTCGAGATCGCCCGATCGCTCGGCGCCCGGGTTCTGATCCGTGCTCTGGTCCATGGCACCAACCACTTCCTGCCCACAGACGTCCGCGTGCTCGACGCCCAAGAGATGGCCGAGGGATTCCACGCTCGGCGTTGCGCCACCGGCAAGGAGTACCGGTATCGGATGAGCCGGGCGCCGGTGATCTCGCCCCTCGACGCGTGGTTCACCGCCGGTCTCGATCGTCGGGTCGATCTCGACAAGCTGCGGTGCGCCGCCGAGCGGTTGGTCGGTCGCCACGATTTCGCGGCCTTCGCCAAGAGCGGCGGCAGTCACAGTCACGCCATCCGCGAGCTGTGGAGTGTGGACGTGGTCGTGCAAGGCGAGCGAGTCGACGTGGTGTTCCGGGGCGACGGTTTTCTGCGCGGCATGGTGCGCTCACTGGTCGGCGCTTTGCTCGAGGTCGGTCTCGGCCGGTTGGCCGAGCAAGAGCTCGCCGCTTGGCTTACCGGCGAGCCACGGGGAGGCGCCGGCCGCATGGTGCCCGCCCACGGCCTGGTGCTCCAGCGGGTGTTCTACCCTGATCAGTGGGGTGGTCCCGAGCTCGAAGCCCGCGATGCGCCCGAGACGGTGCCAGCGCTGTGATACCTTGCGGCCGGCGTCTCAGCCCGCGCGCTGCCGTGTCTGGTTTGCTCTGCCGCCGCCTCGAAAAGTCTGGACCGGTGTTCGGCTCTAGCTTGGCTGGCCAAATGGCGTAAACGCAGATGGCGGAGACGCAGATGGCGGAGACGCAGCAACCGGCGCCCTCGACGAGGATCGGACGGATCACCACCGGCCTGCTGTTGGCTGCAGTGTTGGTGCCGGCACTGTTTCTGCTCGACAGCCTGTGGATTGTGGTCGTGACTTTGACGATCTGCGCCGGCGCGACGTTCGAGCTCGGGAGCATGTTCGAGCGGCTCGCTCCCGGGGCGTCGTTCCGCGGCCTGCT
>JAQBHE010000270.1:0-5371 GCA_032128015.1 Holophagae bacterium | reverse complement strand
AGCGGATCGCGCTCGAGGACGATCAGGTCGGCGAGCTTGCCGGCCTCGAGCGATCCGAGGTCGCGGTCGAGACCGAGGTAACGCGCACCCTGGATGGTCGCCGCGCGCAGCGCCTGGTGCGCCGCCATCCCGCCCTGCTCGAGCATCCAGATCTCCCAGTGCGCGCCCAGACCTTCGCGCTGACCGTGGGCACCGACCTGAATCGACACCCCAGCGTCCTGGAGCTGCTTGCACATCTTCGCCACCGCGATGTGGTTGTACTCCTCCTCCGGCGCCATCACCCGGCGCCGCGAGCGAGCGTCGACGACGTCGCGCGGCACGAAACGCAGCAGCCTTTCGTTTTCCCAGACGTTGGTGTGGTGGTACCAGTAGCGCTCGCCCTCGATGCCGCCGTAGGCGACCACCAGGGTCGGAGTGTTGCCGACCCGGCTCTGGCCCCACAGCTGGAGCACGTCGGCGTAGACCCGCGGCACCGACAGCGAGTGCTCGATCCCGGTGTGGCCGTCGGCAACCATGGTCATGTTGTGCTGGAACAGCGCTCCGCCTTCGTTGACCACCATCATCTCGAGCTCGCGGGCAGCGGCGACGATCTTCTGGCGCTGGTCGCGACGCGGCTGGTTGTAGCTCTTGACGCTGAACGCCCCAGCGGCCTTGAGCCTGCGCAGGTGCGAGCGCGCATCGTCTTCGGTCTCGATCTCGACCCGAAGATCGCCAGCGGCGCCGTAGAGGATGGCGCCGGTCGAGAACAACCGCGGCCCGACGATCATCCCGGCGCGCTGGAGCTCGCTCGCTGCGAAGAAGGTGCGGGTATCGTTCGAGGGATCGTGGATCGTGGTGACCCCGAACGCCAGGGTCGCGTAGTTCTCCCAGTTTGCCTCGGGCTGGATCTCGCTGGTGCCCTGGCTGCCGTGCCAGTGGACGTCGACCAGACCAGGCAGGATCACCCGGCCGCGGGCGTCGATGGTGTGCGCGCCTTCGGGCACCTCGACCACGGCGCTCGGACCGACTGCGACGATCCGGTTGCCCTCGACCACGATCGTGCCGGGATCGAAGATCGTGGAGTCGCCCGGTCCGGCCATGGTGACGATCTTGGCGCCGACCAGCGCCACCCGCCCGCTCGGGACATCGGTGGCGACGTCGAAGCCGAGATCGACACCGCGCTCGGGGGCTGCCGGAAGCTCGGCCGGCGCGCCGTCGACGAACGCGAAGGAGTCGGCGAGCGAACGCTCGAAGAGCTCGGCCCCTAAGCTCCAGTAGACCTTCGAGCCGTCGCCCGACCAGTGGATGTCCTCGCCGGCATCGCGCGACACCCGGCGGCTGGGAAACGAGCCCATTCCAGCGCTGACCTTGATCGGCTTGGCGGCATCGACGAACGGAGCGACGTGGACGTTGAAACGCTCGCTCCAGGCCACGAAACGCCCGTCGAGCGACACCCGGTAGCTGGTCGCATTCTCGCCATCGAGATGGGTGCGCTCCTCGAGACCGTCGAGCCGCAGGCTCTTGAGCTGACGGCTCTCGGGTCCCTCGACGTCGAGGAAGTAGACGCGATCGGCGGCGGCGCCGAAGTGCGGCTCGACCCCGCTCCGGCGCAACCGCACGGGCTCGCCGCCGGCGGCGTCGATCTTGTACAGCCCGGGATCCTTCGACCAGTGCGGGCTGCGCAGGTAACCGCCGGTCCCCTTGCGGTAGACGATCACCGCGCCGTCGGGTGTGAACGCCGGCTCGAGGTAGTGCCCCGGCTTCGGGGTCACGACCCGGCCTTCGCCGCCGTCGGCCGAGACCACCCGCACCGCGCCCAGCTCGACGTCGTCCCACGACACATAGACGATCTGTTTGCCGTCGCGCGAGAACGACGGATAGAGCTCGAAGTGATCCTCCTGGGCAGTCAGCCGTCGCGGTTCGCCGCCCGGAAGATCACGCACCCACAGCCTCCCGAGGGTTTGGAACACCGCTCGATCACCCTGGGGTGACACCTGGATCCAGCGCAGCTGCTTGGTGTGAAAGCGCTGTGGCGCCACTTCGACCGGGAAGCGCAACGCTTCTTTCAAGCGATGGGTCTGACGGACCCGGAAAGGGATCTCGCTGGCGACCCCGCTCGCCAGGTCGAGGCGGCGGATTTTGCCGCCGGCCCAGAAGATGATGGCGCTGCTGTCGGGAGTCCAGGCGATCGTCGGGTAGACGCCGTGGATCGCCCAGATTTCCTGCATATCGCGCTCGAGGGGCGCGTAAACCGGCCGCTCCGCTCCCGATTCGAGGTCGTGGAGGAACAGAGTCGAGACGAAGCGCACCCGGCGCACGAAGGCGAGGAACTTCCCATTGGGCGACGGCGTCGGCCGCACCGCGCCGCCGTTGCCGTCGATCACGGTGTCGATGTCGCCGGTCTCGCGGTCGATTCGGCGAATCGTGTAGATCTCGCCGTTGGAGTCCTTGTCGTACTCGAAGACGCCGCCGGGCGTGGTGTCCTGGCTGAAGTAGACGTAGCGCCCATCGGTTGAGAACACCGGCTCGCCGAGGTCTTTCTGCTCATTCGGCTTGTCGTTGAGCTGGAGACCGGAGCCGGTGCCGCTCGAGTGATAAATCCAGATCTCCCCCGAGCCCAGCGAGCGCCGCGAGGTGAAGTGCTTGCGCGCCGCGATCACCCGGCCATCGGGGCTCCACGCCGGGCTGTTGAGCAGCCGGAAGTCCTCCTTGGTGATCTGGCGCGGATCGCTGCCGTCGCGCTTGATCACCCAGATGTTGTCGCCGCCGGCGCGGTCGGAGGTGAAGGCGATCTCGGACCCATCGGGCGAGAAGCGCGGCTGCATGTCCCACTTCGGACCCGACGACAGCGCCTTGGCGTCGCCGCCGGCAATCGGCACGGAGTACAGGTCGCCCAGCAGGTCGAAGACGATCTCGGTGCCATCGGGCGACACATCGAGGTTCATCCAGGTGCCCTCAGTGACGTCGATCGGCGCGTCGTACTCGGGGCCGGGAGCGTGGTCGACGTCCCACGCCGCCGGCTCGCTCTTGTCCTTGTCCACCGCCGTGGCCGCCTTGTCGTCGGCCTTCTTCTTGCGACTCGACTTCGGCTCCTGGGCCGGCGCCGCCGCCAATAGCAGCAGCGTCGCCAGAGCAACGCCAAGCCCAATCGCCAACCTCTTTGACCTCATGCGCTGTTCCTTCTTGGTGCTTGGGTCGCGCTCGACGGTGGGAGATGGTACTTCGTCGAATCGTCCAACCGTGGCATGGGCTCGCGAGCCGGACGTCCCCTGGAAGGGCCACGGCGTTCGCGGTCTGTCGGTCGAGCCGACGTTCCGGAGCCGCTAGGTTCCTCGAGTCGCCGCGTCCACGACCCGCACCAGGCGACGGCGAACCTCGTCCGCGATGGCTTCGAGCTTCGGATTCTCGATCGCCTGCATCGAAGCCTTCGGGTCGACCGCGGAAACCTCGACCGCGCCGTTCTCGGTCGCCTGAACCATGACATTGCAGGGCAGCATGGTCCCCACCTTGTCTTCCTCCTGGAGCGCCTGGTACGCAAACGACGGATTGCACGCGCCGAGGATGAGGTAGGGGCGAAAGTCGACGTCGAGCTTCTTCTTGAGCGTCGCCTGGACGTCGATCTGGGTGAGCACCCCGAATCCCTCGTCGGCGAGAGCTGCGGTCACCCGCTCGACGACCTCTCCAAAGTCGCCGGATACCGTCTTGCTGATGTGGTAGGTCATGGCTATCCCAGAACGCCTTTCAGATAGGTCTTGAGCCGCTTCCAGGCGTCCTTGGCCGCCGGCGTGGCGACCTCTGGATTGCGGTCGACGTGGAGCCAGAATCCGTGGCTCACCTCGTCGTAGATGTGGACGTCGTTCTCGATGCCCGCTGCCCTCAAGGTCGCAACGAAGCGATCGACGTCGGCGATCGGGATTCCCTGGTCCTTCGCGACGAACGTGCCGTAGACCCCATGATCGATCTTCTTCATCTGCTCCGGATCGCCGAGCAGCCGGCCATAGAAGATCGCCGTGCCGTCGTGATGCTCACCCCCCAACGCGAACGAGAGCGCCACGCCGCCGCCGTAGCACCACCCGATCGTCGCGACCTTGCCGGTGGTGTCAGCGCGGGCGCGCAGGAACTTCACCGCCGCATTCAGGTTGGCGATGATCGCTTCGGGCTTCGCCAGGGTCTCTTGGACCAGTGCCATGTTCTCCTGCGGGTTGTTGCCCTGGCGACCGCTGTACAAGTCGGCCGCGAGGGCGACGTAGCCTTCGGCGGCGAACGAGTCGGCAGTCTCCTTGACCCGATCCACCAGACCGTTCCATTCATGAATCAGGATCACCGAAGGATGGGGGCCCGGGCCCCTCGGAACCGCGAGGTACCCCTTGGCCGCTGGGTCGGCGTCGAAGTACCCGACCGCGGTGCCGGCGAGCGGACCGGCATGGCCGATGATGGCTGGGGGAAGCTCGTCTCCCTGGGTGGGTCGAAGCGGCACCCCGCCCTGGGCGGCAAGCAGGCCGGCGGTCGAGAGGAGAATACAGGCGGCGGCAAACCGGGAAAGGTTCTCTTGGGTCATGGTCGAATCCTCGGGCCAGTTGGTTGGAATCTCAACGTTACTACGTCGTCTACCCCTCCGGCAGATCGGACCGGCACCGCCTTGTCTCTTCTTGGGGTAGCGGCCGAGCTTGGGCGGCCGAATGACGAGTTGTTGAGGCGTATGCTATTGCTGCGAATGGCAGGTCCCCTCGGGCGGACGCTGGTGGTGTCTTCTCGTTCGGGCGCCTTGGGATTGCCAATATCTCGCTCGTTCGTCGGCCGCCCAAGGTCGGCCGCTACCCTCAGAGGGAATTACGCCCTGCGCTTCCCAGGCGGCCGAGCCGCTCGGCCGCTACGTTCGGAGGGATGGTGACTGGCCTAGAGTGAACTTACCCGATCCAGGCCAGACCGGCGCCGTCGGCGCCAAAGCCCTTCGAGTGCAACACCGGAGCGAGGTCGGAGTCGCGCGCTGGTGCGCCGTCGATGCGGGCGAGGCGGAGGCTGCGACGACGTTGGCGAAGGGCGAGCAGCGACAAGCCCGAGAACGCGACGCCAGCGCGCTCGGGATCGGCGAGCGGCGCAAAGGTGACCAGCGCGCGCAGCCCGGCCTCGACGAACAACAGCAGCTCGCCGCGATGGAGGACCACCCAGGCGCCGGGCACTCGACGCGGACCGGGGCCGCTAGGGATCCGCCGCTCGGGCCACGGCAGCAGCGCGCCGTACGGGTTCGCGGGGTCTACCGCCGCTAGCAGCTCGACGCCGGGGTCGGCGTTGGACCGCACGAGTTGATCGCGCTCGGAACGCAGCTTGTCGACCGCTCCGGGCAGGGCGTACTGGCGACCCGACAGCCCTTCGATGAAGTAGCCGCGGCGCA
>JAQBHE010000269.1:0-4541 GCA_032128015.1 Holophagae bacterium | reverse complement strand
CTCATCCTACCCGCCCGTGGAGGGCCCCGAGAAACCGGTTGGCGCCGAAATCGCGGATGGGGTTTCCGGCGAGTCGGATGCAGCGCCGCTACCACTCAGCCCAGCTGCGACCCAGCGCGGGTGCCGATTGACCCGCCGCTGGTGGTCGCGTAGCTTGCGAATCCGTAGCAAAGGAGGCGGCATGCGATACGGATTGATTCTCACCGCGCCCACGATCGCCGGCCAGATCGCGGCCGCGCAGCGAGCCGAGCACGCGGGATTTCATTCGGTGTGGACCACCGAGTTCTTCAACCAGCACGGCCTGGTGCGCCTCGCCGCGGTGGCGAGCGCCACCGAGCGCGTGCAGCTCGGCACCGGCATTGCCTATGCCTTCATGCGCACCCCGATGCTCGCCGCCTCGGCGGCGATGGACATCGACGAGATCTCGGGCGGCAGGATGATCCTCGGCCTCGGCAGCGGTACCAGGACGATGAACGAAAAGTGGTACTCGATCGCCTTCGATGCGCCGCCGGCGCCACGGATGAAAGAGGCGGTGGCGCTGATTCGCGCCGCGTTCGTCGCCAAGGACGGCGGCGGTCTGCGCTTCGAAGGCAGTCACTACCGGATCGAGATTCCGCAGTACACCCGTCCGGGGGCGGCGCGCGAGCGGGTGCCGATCTACGTCGCCGCGGTCAACCGCGGGATGATCCGGGTTGCCGCTGCAGTCGCCGACGGCCTGGTCGGTCATCCGATCTTCACTCGCAAGTACATCGCCGAACGCGTGCTGCCCGAGCTCGAAGGTTCGAGCTGCGAGCTCGCGCCCTATGTGATCTGCAGCGTCGCCGACGACCCCGATCAGGCGCGCCGCGAAGCCCGCGCCCAGATCGGCTTCTACTACTCGACCCGCCTCTACCACAGCGTGCTCGAGCCCCACGGCTGGCAGGCAATCGGCGAACAGATCGCCCAGGCGTTTCGCCGCCGCGACTTCAACGCGATGTCGGCCGCGGTGCCCGACGACCTGCTCGACCAGATCGCGATCGCCGGTCGGCCGGCCGAGGTCCGCGATCGGCTGGAGGAATGGCGAAGCCTCACCGATCACGTCTTGCTCTACAGCCCGGCGGTCGGCATGTCGCCCGGCCGCAGCCGAGAGAACCTGGAAGCGATCATCGACACATTCGCCGAACCGCTGGCGTAGACAGTGCGATGTCGTGCGGTCGGGGCCTCTCGTGAGGAGTGCTTTCTCGGGGCTCGTCATGACCCTGCCCGAGTGGCCGGCGTTGTCGGTCGATGGCGCTGGATTCGAGGATCTGCTCGTGGTCTCGGTTTCGAGCTACGCAGGCTCGGATCGCGTCGTACAATGCCGACAATGCATGCAGCCGATGAAGGGCGACCCGCTCGAACCCGCGATCGGGACAGCACGGCTTCCGCGCCAGAGGTGGTTGATCCCGAGATCGCAGCCGCGCTGAGGGCAATGACTCCCGGGGAGCGTCTCGAGATCGGCTTCGGCCAGTTCCGGTCCGCCTCCCGGATGCTGAGCGCTCACCTGGGCTCGCAGCACCCTGACTGGACGGTCGATCGGCTCAATCGCGAGGTCGCGCGTCGGCTCTCCCGTGGATCCTGGTGAGCTTCTGGCCCTCGTCGCAAGGGTTCTGCTATGTCGTGCGATCCCCCATTTCGTGACCGGCTCGACCGCCACCATCGCCTATGGTGAGCCACGGTTCACCAACGACATCGACATCGTGGTGCGGCTGAAAACCGGTGATATCGAAGCGCTCCTCGCGGCCTTCGATCCAGAGGAGTTCTATCTCTCCCCGGAGTCGATGGCCGTCGCCGTTCGGCGGCGGACGGCTTTCAAGCTCATCCATCCGTCGTCCGGCCTCAAGGTCGACTTCATGGTCGCCGACGACTCGAAGTTCGACGAAAGTCGATTCCGTCGGGTGCAGGCTATCGACACCGGACTCGGTGCTCCGGTTTTCTTCGCCTCGCCTGAGGACGTGATTCTGAAGAAGCTGGAGTACTTCCGGGACGGCGGTTCGCAGAAGCACCTCAGGGACATCGCAGGCGTCTTGCGAACCTCCGAGAATCTCGATCTGTCATATGTCGAGAGCTGGGCAGTGGAGCTTGGGGTCTCCGACGAATGGCAGAAAGCCAGGGTACTGGCCGACTCGTGAAGAGCGGTTACGGAGTCTGTGGCTTCGGAGTGCTGTAGCTGAGCTTAGGCCGATCGCGCGCGTACAATCGGCAACTCGTCCCCGAGCTCCCTGCGTTCGGGTCCACGTCCACAGGAGGCGCCGATGATCCGTCAGCTCTTCATTCCTCTGCTGCTCGGCGCCCTGACGATTGCGCCGGCAGCGGCGACGATTGCGCCGGCAGCGGCAACGATCGGGCCGGCAACCGCCACCGAGCACGCCGAGCGCGCCGGCGTTGCCGCCGACATCGGGATGTCGGAAGCGGTGCTGCGCTCCGGAGTCACGCTGTTCGAGGAAGCGGTCGATCGCGACGACCTCAAGGGGGCGGTGCTGCTGGTGGCGCGGCGCGGCCACGTCGTCCTCCACCAGGCGGTGGGCTGGCGCAACCAGGAGCAAGGCCTGGCGATGGAGAAAGACACCTTGTTCCGGATGGCGTCGAACACCAAGCCGGTGATCGCCACGGCGGTGTTGATGTTGGCCGTGGAAGGCAAGCTCCGACTCGATCAGAACGTCCGCGACTTCTTCCCGTCGTGGGACAACCACCGCGCCGCGTTCATCCAGATCCGTCACCTGCTCAGCCACACCAGCGGCCTGCGCATCTCGACGCTGTTCCTCGAACCGCTGCTCGAGCCGTCGCCGGAGCACCCCGGCGCTCCGAGTCTCCAGCTCGAGGTGGCGCGCTTCGGCGAAGTGGGTGCCGAGTACCCGCCGGGTGCCACTTACTCCTACAACAACCCCGGGTTCAACACCCTCGGCGGCATCATCGAGGTGGCGTCGGGCAGACCGCTGCGCGACTTCCTGCGCGAACGAATCTATCAACCGCTCGGCATGACCGATTCTTTCAACCACGAGCTCGACGCCCCACAGTCTCGGATGGCCCGGGTCTATCGTCGACGCCGCGCCGAGGATCGACGTGGCGCCGACGATCCGCCGGGCGCCGAGTGGACGATCCAGTGGACCCCCGGCGACCCTCCCGACGTGCCGTTCGTCCGCGCCTCGGGCGGAATGATCTCGAGCGCCGCCGACTACTTCCGCTTCTGCCAGATGTTCCTCGAGAAGGGTTCTCTCGGCGGGGTGAAGATCCTCGCCCCGGAGTCGATCGCCGCAGCAACCCGGATCCAAAGCGACGAGGCGTGGCCGATCGAGGCGCGTGCCGGAATCGACGAGCTCTACGGCTACGGCTGGGCGGTCGACCGCGCCGGAGTGTTCTCGCACGGCGGCTCGGACGGCACCTTCGCCTGGGTCGACCCGGGTCGCGAGATCGTCGGCCTGGTGTTCACCCAGAGCCCGGGGGGCAAGATCCCCACCGGCCAGTTCCGGCGGGTGGTCGAAGCCTCGATCGTCGACGAGTGACGCGCGAGCAGACGGCGAGGGTCGAAGTCCCTGATCCGAGTAGCCCTCGAGATGCCAGCATTCCCGTTGCCCGCTCGCGCTATGTGCGGCTCATACCAGGTTAGGCCAAACAGCGACCGCCGAGCGCCCTCCAGGCTACGATCCGGTTGTGGCCAACGTCTACTTCGAGCTGACCCGGGAGCTCAACACGCCGACGCCGGTCGCCATGCTCTGCTCCGGCCAGGCGGCGGTGTACTACCGGATCGCGATGATGAGCAAGGACGGCGACTGGGTGCTACGCGAGACCGCGGAGGCGTGCGCCCGGACGCTCGAGGTTCTGTCGTCACACGACGCCCGCTATCGACCCGCCGCGCCCCTCGACCTGCGCTGGTTGCGAGGCGGCTGGTCGAGTCACTTCCAGTTCTTCGATGAACGGCGAAGGCGGATCCGCTGCGACTTCTTCACCCGACCGCCGCGACTGGATCCCGGCGAGTTCAACGACAAGTTCGCGCACGCGAGCTCAGGCGAGCTGCTGGTCATCGACCGCCTGTCGCTAATTCAAACCAAGCAAACACAACGAGCGAAGGACTACCCGGTAATCGGTGAGCTGGCGCGGTCGCTCCCGCCCGAGATCGAGCTCGCGACCACCACCGATCCCGACCGCATCCTCGCCCTTGCCCCCGAGTTCGGCGACCTCGTCACTCGCAAGGTGGTCGACATCGCGCGCCGGGGCGGCAGCCGAGACCAGGTCGTCGTGGCACTGGCTCTCGAGACCGATCGCCGGCAAGTGCTCGATCGTCAACGCCTCGAAGTCTTCGAGAGAGCGAGCCGAGAGTTCCTCGAAGCCTTCCGAAAAGAAGGGATCGACCGCCTGCCGCTGGGCCAAGCGCACCGACGGTGCGTCGAGCTCGCTGAACTCACGTTGCCGCGGAAACCGAAGGTGAGGACGCAATGATCCTGCTCGGGGAAGACTACCTGGATCTGAAGAACCTCAGCGACGAGGAGCTCGCGAAGGCCTGGGACTTGTGGTTCGACCTGGCC
>JAQBHE010000268.1:0-2918 GCA_032128015.1 Holophagae bacterium | reverse complement strand
CGAGAATCGCCAAGTCGATTCCGGCTCACGACGTTGGCCTTCTCATGTAAGCGGCCAAGCTTGGGCGGCCGAATGAAGAGTTGTTGGGGCGTGCGACGTCGCCGCGAACAGGCCGTCATGTCGTGCCGGCGTGGCTGTCTCTTCGCGTTCGGGCGCAGCCGGATCGCAGGCGTTCTCGCTCGTTCGTCGGCCGCCCAAGTGTCGGCGCGCCCGAAGACGGGCGCTACCTTCTGAGGGGACACGGCGGTGCCGGTCCGATCTGCCAGCGAAGGATTCCAACGGCGCAGGCTCCTGGCCGAGTATTCGAGGCTGGCCGCTAAACTGGGTCGACGGTTCGATATGCGAAGCTTCTCGTCATCGTTGGCAACATTGGCGATCCTGGTACTCGGTTGCTCGGCGCCGACCGAGGACGGGGCGCTGATTGGCACGATCGAGCGCGACCGCCTCGAGTTGGTGGCCGAGGCGCGCGAGGCGATCGTCGAGCTTGCGGTCAAGGAGGGCCAGGTCGTGGCGGCGGGCGACCTCGTATTGCGGCTCGACGACGAAAGGGCGCGGGTCGCGCTCGCGGCCGAAGTCGCGCGGCGCGACCAGGCGGGGGCACGGCTTGCCGAGCTGGTTCGCGGCCCCCGTGCCGAGGAGATTCGCCAGGCCCATGCGCGGCTCGAGGGTGCTACGAGCGAGCTCGAGACCGCGCGCCTCGATCGCGACCGAGTGGCTTCGCTGGTCAACTCCGGAGTGACCTCGCGGCAGAGTCTCGACCACGCCGAGAACACGGTCGCCGCCGCGTCTTCGAGACGCGACCAGACGAGCTGGGCGCTCCGCCAGCTCGAGACCGGCGTCACCAGCGAAGAGCTGGCGCAAGCCCGCGACGCGCTTTCGGCTGCCGAAGCCTCGGTGCAAGCCGCCGGCATCCCGCTCGAGCGCCTGACCATCCACGCTCCGGTCGCCGCCGCGATCGAGGCGCTGCCTTACGAGCTCGGTGAGCGTCCGCCGGTGGGCGCGGTGGTGGCGGTGCTGTTGGCGAACGCTCGTACCTACGCCCGGGTGTTCGTCCCCGAGACCGTCCGAGCGCGCGTCCATCCCGGGGTCCGTGCTCGGGTGCGGCCCGACGGCCTCGCCAAGGACTTCGAGGGGGTGGTGCGAGTGGTGGCGTCGGATCCCGACTTCACGCCCTACTTCGCGCTCAACGAGCACGACCGCGGGCGCCTGTCGTACCTCGCCGAGATCGATCTTGTTGGCGACGACGCGCGTGCTCTTCCCGCGGGTCTGCCGGTGTCGGTGTGGCTCGAGCTCGAACCTTCGCCCGGGTCCGCCGAAGGGCGCTGAGAGCGCGCTGATGAACGAGGGGGTGGCGGTCGAGGCGCGCGGGTTGACCCGCCGGTTCGGCCGGCTGGTGGCGGTCGACGGCCTCGACCTCACGATTCCTCGGGGCCGGATCTTCGGATTCCTCGGTCCCAACGGTTCGGGCAAGACCACCACGATCCGAATGCTCTGCGGGCTGCTCCGCCCGAGCGCCGGCGAGGCGGTGGTGCTCGGTTACTCGATGCCCCGCGAGGCCGAATCTCTGCGCAGCAAGATCGGCTACATGACCCAGCGCTTCACCCTCTACGAAGACCTGACGGTGCGCGAGAACCTCGAGTTCATGTCCGACATCCACTCGCTGGCGCGCTCGCCGCGACGGCGGCGGATCGCGGAGCTGCTCGAGCACTACCGCCTCGGCGACCGCGCCGATCAGCGCGCGGTCACCCTCTCCGGAGGTCAGCGCCAGCGCCTCGCGCTTGCCGCCGCGCTCCTTCCCGATCCCCAGCTGCTGTTCCTCGACGAGCCGACCAGCGCGGTCGACCCGGCGAACCGCCGCGAGTTCTGGGAGAGCCTGTTCGAGCTCAGCGATCGCGGCACCACGATCCTGGTATCGACTCACTACATGGACGAGGCCGAGCGCTGCCATGCGCTGGTGATTCTCGACCGCGGCCGGTTGCGGGCCGCGGGCTCGCCTCGCGACCTGCTGGACGACTTGGCCGCCACCGTGCTCGAGGTCGAGTCGGCCGAGTTGCGACGGGTCCGCGAGCAGTTGACCGGTAGCGCCGGAGTGATCGGGGTCGCCCAGCTCGGAGGTCGACTGCGGGTACTGGTCGAGTTGGCCGTGGAGTCGCCGCTCGAGCGGGTGCGGTCGCTGCTCGCGCGCGAAGGCGTCGAGGCGAGGGTCGAGATCGCGCGGCCGAGCCTCGAGGACGTGTTCGTGATGTCGACGCGGTCTCCGAGCGAGCCGACCGTGGCGGTGACCGGGGCAGCGGTCGCGGAGCAAGGCTGATGGGTGCCACTCGTCGTTTCGTCGCGATCGCCAGCAAGGAAGTGCGGCAGCTGCGTCGCGACCGCCTCACCCTGGGGATGATCTTCGGCATTCCGGTGCTCCAGCTGATGCTGTTCGGCTACGCGATCCAACAGGAAGTGCGTCACTTGCAAGCGGGGGTCGTCGATTTCGCGAACACCCACGCCTCGCGCGAGCTGCTCGAGCGCGCTCAGGCGAGCCAGGTGGTCGACCTGGTGGCGCGTGCCCAGAGCGTCGACGAGCTGCTGTCGTGGATTCGCGCCGGCCGAATCGCGGTGGGCATCGTGGTGCCTCGCGACTTCGAACGCCGGCTCGAGCGCGGCGATCGTCCGGTTGCGCAGTTGCTGGTCGACGCCAGCGACCCGATCCAGCTCGCCGCTGCTCGCGGCCTGCTCGCGCTGCCGGTGGTCCATTTCCGCGGCAACCCGCGCGGGCCGCCGGTCCCGGTTCTCGAGGTGCGTCCCTACTACAACCCCGAGCGGCGCACCGAGGTCCAGATCGTGCCGGGTCTCATCGGGGTGATCCTAACCATGACCATGGTGCTGTTCACCGCTGTGGCGATCGTCCGCGAGCGCGAGCGCGGCAACCT
>JAQBHE010000267.1:0-3145 GCA_032128015.1 Holophagae bacterium | reverse complement strand
TCCTCATCGCGAGCTCGTCGATTTCTACCGTTGGCCCCTATCGTTGGCGCTTCAGGTTCGCTTTCTCGGGGGCTCCAGCCGGCGCCGGCACGAGCTCGATGCCGTCCACCGTCGCGAAGCCGCGGTCATACGTCGCGATGTGGTGGGCTTCGTTCTCGCGGGCGGCGGCAACGATCGCCGCATCCGTGAAGCTGAGAGCGTCTTTCGCCTGGTTGCGAAACTGATCGAGCGCGGCGAGGAACAGGTCAGAGCATGGGACGAAGTGGAACTCTCGCGAGTCGAGGAGGCTCGCGCCGACGGCAAGCGCCGTCGCCAGGTCGCGGAGCGCCCGCACCACAGTCACCACTTCGAGAAAGACATACTCCAGGAGCAGCGCCTCCCCCCACCGGCCCCGAGCGATGTCGAGCATCGCGGCGCGCTCGCTCGCATGGTGTACGTCGCTGGCGTTGTGAAAGGCGATCAGGAAGCTCGAGTCGATGACGATCAAGCGTCGGTTCCGCCTCCATGGGCGCCATATACGACGGCGTCGACCAGCTCGCTCAGCCGCTCGTTGCCTTCACCGTAGGGCTGGGGTTGGAGGTCGAGAATGCTCGAACGTCGCCGGGCGTCGATCGGTCGCAGCAGGTAGCTGCGCATAGCTTCGGTGACCGTTTCGCCGATCGTTTTCCCGGTGAGGGCGGCTCGTGCCTTGAGCTCGCGGTAGGTCGTTTCGTCGAGGTTGCGGATCGTGGTGTCCATATGAGCCAGGATACCACGAGTGTTCGATGTGTTACAGAGAACCGAGGCGAGTCGCCCTAGCGCGGAACGGGCACGGTCGCGCGAGCCTTCAGCCGCCCGCGGTGGCGCCACCGTCGACCACGAAGGTCTGGCCGGTGGTCCAAGAGCCTGCGCGCGAGGCCAGATAGACCGCAATCCCCGCCAGGTCCTCGGGCTCGCCGAGGCGACGCAACGGCGTCGTCGCCTCGACCCGCTTGCGCCGCTCGTCGTTCTCCCACAGGGCGCGCGCGAAGTCGGTCTTGACCAGGCCCGGGGCGATGCAATTCACCCGGATGTTGTAGGGGCTGAACTCGATCGCCAGGTTGCGCACCATCTGCATGTCCGCGGCCTTGGAAATGGCGTAGGCGCCAAGCACCGGACTGCCGCGTAGACCGCCGACCGACGACACGATCATGATCGCGCCGTCGCGGCGCTCCTTCATCTCGGGGATGACGCCTTGGCACAGCCAGTGGTTGCTGGTGATGTTGACGGCCATGATCTTCTCGAACGCGGTGTCGGGGATGTCGAGCGACGAGCCGAAGAACGGGTTGACCGCGGCGTTGCAGACCAGGATGTCGATGCGCCCCCACTGCTTGCGGGCGCCGTCGAGCAAAGCCTGAATCTGCGCCTTGTCGGAGATGTTGCAGGGGATGGGCACTGCCTGCCCTCCGCTGTCGCGGATCTCCTGAGCCACTTGTTCGCAGGCGTCCTGCTTGCGGCTCGAGACCACCACCCTGGCGCCGAAGGCCGACAGCCCCTTGGCGATCGCCTTGCCGATGCCCTTGGTGGATCCGGTGACGACGGCGACGTTGCCGTCGAGCTCGAAGAGATCGCGCATGGGGGTTCCTCCTTGCCGTACGAGGCGGCGATTATACGAGGCGCGGTGTCAGGAGTGGTGCAAGGAGACACCGCGTCGCGGGACTGTCCGACTGGACGCTCTGGCGGGCCGCCCTGGCGGTGGCGGGTTTCATCTGCTTGAATAGGCGCCCTCGCGGCCATTCGAGAAGCGACGTCGATGACCAGCAACGGAAACACCGGAAACAACGGCAACGACACGGACGCCTTGGTCCTGGATCGCGTGACCAAGCGGTTCGGCAAGCACGTCGCGGTGGATTCGGTGTCGCTGCGCATCCCGCGCGGCGCGGTCTATGGCTTCCTGGGGCCGAATGGCGCCGGCAAGACCACGACCATCCGCATGATCATGGGGATCCTGCATCCCGACGAGGGGACGGTCTCGATTCTCGGCCAGCCGAGCGCCGAGGCGGTCAAGGACCGTCTCGGCTACCTTCCCGAGGAGAAGGGGCTGTACAAGAAGATGCGGACCGCCGAGATCCTCACCTATTTCGGCCGGCTCAAGGGTCTGTCCGCGGCGACCGCGCGACGCCGAGCGGTCGAGCTCCTCGAACAGTTCGGTTTGGGCGCGGTCGTCGACGCGAAGTGCGAGACCCTGTCCAAGGGAATGGGTCAGAAGGTTCAGATCCTTGGCACCGTGATCCACGATCCCGAGCTGGTGATCCTGGACGAGCCGTTCTCCGGCCTCGATCCGGTGAACGTCGAGGTCATGCGCGATGTCATCCTGCAGATGAAGCTCGAAGGTCGGACGGTGATTTTCTCGACCCACATCATGCCCCAGGCCGAGCAGCTGTGCGATTCGATCCTGCTGGTCCACCGCGGCAAGAAGCTGCTCGACGGCACCCTCGAAGAGGTCAAGTCGGCCGGCGACCGGGGGATCCTGCTCGACTACGACGGCGACGGCGCGGTGCTCCACGGTCTGCCGGGGGTGAAGCGGATCAACGATTCGGGAAAGCAGGCCGAGATCTTCCTCGACGACGGCGGCGATCCGCAGCAGATCCTGGCGGCGCTGGTCGGCCGGATCAAGGTGCGGCGCTTCGATCTGCGCGAGCCGTCGCTCCACGAGGTCTTCGTGCGCGCGGTGGAGGGCGACCCTGGTGACTAGCAAGGTCTATTTGGTGGCCCAGCGCGAGTACCTGGAGAACATCCGGACCAAGGCGTTCTGGATCGGCATTCTCCTGTTCCCGGTACTGATCACCGCCGCGATGGTGGTTCCGACCTGGCTCGAGAAGACCAAGGGGGTCCGCCAGTACGCGGTGGTCGACCAGAGCGGCTGGCTGCTCGAGCAGGTGGAGCAAAGGGCGGCGATGCCCGATCTGGAGGAAGTATTTCGGAGCGCGCTCGTCAAGCACCGTGCCGGCGGCGCCGAGCTCGCGGAACTGCCGGCGGAGCTGCAGCGAATTGCCGAGCAGATCGAGGGCGGGCTGAAGCTGGCCGGTGCGCAGCCAGCAGCCGCCGAGGTCGACCGCCTCGAGGAGAAGATCATCGACGGCTTTGCCTCGGTGGTTGCGGGCTTTGCCGGCACCGATGGATCGCG
>JAQBHE010000266.1:0-4552 GCA_032128015.1 Holophagae bacterium | reverse complement strand
GTCTGGTGTCTTTCTCCCGCGGGCTGCGTTACGGGCGCAGTGGGCCCAGATCCTAGGCGTCGTTCACGCAGGCGATGCTGGGACATCGTCGAGTGAACGCACCGACGGAGATGGGCCCACGCCGCCGTAACCGCAAGCGGCGCAGGGGTTTGCGTCCGCTGGCTGCGTTGGACCTCCTCCACAATGGCCCAGCATTGCGTCCGTCGGCCGCGCCTTGCCCGCGGACGCAGATCCCTGCGCGCAGCTCCGCGGGAGAAAAACACCAGGCTCCTAGAGGCCGGTCAGTCGTCGCGGGTCGCTTGCTCGAGCCGGCGACGATCGCGCTTGGTCGGCCGACCGGCGCCCCGCTCGCGCACGACCGGAGCGCGCCGCAGCAGCCGGGCGACCGGGTCGAGAACCGGCGGCGGGCTTCGGTCCTCGTAGAGACTGCTGGCTTCGGCCTTCTTCATCGGCCGGTCGTGCAGCACCTGGACGATCAGTAGCCGCTCGCCCTGGGTTCGCGCGACCGCGATTGTGTCGCCGACTGCCAGGCTGCGGTGCGGCTTGGCGCGCTCGTCATTCACCTTGACCCGACCGAGGGTGCAGGCGCGGCTGGCTTGACTCCGGGTCTTGAACACCCGTGCCACGGTCAACCACTTGTCGAGTCGAACGGTCATCGCAACCGGACTCCCGGCGGCCCTGCCACTGCCCGCCGGCCCCCCGCCCTCTCGAACATCGACCGCGTCGTGGCTACCGCCCGGCCTGGGCGCGGAGCCGTTCGATGTCGCGGTCGCGCTTGGACTCGATGCGCTCGCGCTCGGCACGGTAGTCCTGCTCGCTCTTGTCGCGGCCCGCGGTCGCTGTCGCTGAGGTTCGGCGACCGCGGTGGAGGATCTCGAGCTCGGCCAGCTTCGCCTCGGCGCGCTGGCGGATCTCCTCCATTTGCTGGCGGATCTCCGGTGACAGAGCGTCCTCTCGAGGGCGCTCGATGCCATCACGCTCGAGACGCTCGAGCGCCAGCTGGTACGCGGACTTCACGCCGTCCTTGGACCCAGCACTCACGGCGTCAGAGTATCATCGCCGATCGGCGTGAGCGGTCGCCGAACATCGCGAATCGAGCTTCCATAGAGCGCGGGCGTCGGAGCTAGAGCAGCAGTCTTGGACCTCCCCTCTCGTTCCGGGTCCAAGACTGCCAACGAGGTGGAGGGCGGTCGCCGCAGGCGCGCGCCCGCCACCTCGCGCGCTACAACCCGTCGTGGTGTTGACCGAAGACCCGGCGTAGGCAGTCCGAGATCTCGCCGAGCGTTGCCTCGGCCCGGGTGCAGTCGAGGATCGCGGGCATGACGTTGCGATCGCCGGCCGCTGCTTCCTCGAGCTGTTCGAGGAACCGCTGCACCCGCCCGGGATCGCGCCGGGCGCGCACCGCTTGGACCCTCGCGACTTGCGCCGCCTCGACGCCCGGGTCGACCTCGAGGACGTCGACTCGCAGGGGCTCCTCGGCGAGGTAGCAGTTGACGCCAACGATCACCGTCTCGCCGCTCTCCACCTGCCGTTGGTGGCGGTATGCGGCCTCGGCGATCTCCTGCTGCTGGAAGCCTTGCTCGATGGCCGCCGCGGCGCCGCCCATCTCCTCGATGCGGGCGATGTAATTCCGGGCATCGCGGACGATCTCTTCGGTCCGAGCCTCGATCGCGTAGGCGCCACCGAGTGGGTCGGGGACGGCAGCGATGCCCGACTCGTGCGCGATCACTTGCTGGGTGCGCAATGCCAGTCGCGCCGACTCCTCGGTGGGCAGGCCGAGTGCTTCGTCCTGGCCGTTGGTGTGCAGCGATTGGGTGCCGCCGCAGACCGCCGCCAGTGCCTGGAGCGCGACCCGAACGACGTTGTTCTCCGGTTGCTGAGCGGTGAGGGTCGAGCCCGCGGTCTGGGTGTGGAAGCGCAGCCACGTCGAGCGCTCGTTCGCCGGCGCGAAGCGCTCGGACACCAGCTCGGCCCACAGTCGGCGCGCCGCTCGGAACTTCGCCACCTCTTCGAGAAAGTCGTTGTGGGAGTTGAAAAAGAACGACAGCCGCGACGCGAAGTCGTCGATCGCGAGGCCGCGCGCCAACACCGCTTCGACGTAGCACAAGGCGTTCGCGAGGGTAAACGCCACTTCCTGAACCGCCGTGCTGCCGGCTTCGCGCATGTGGTAGCCGGAGATCGAGATCGGGTTCCAGCGCGGGGCACGCTCGGCGCAGAAGACGATGAGGTCGGTGACCAGGCGTAGCGACGGCCGGGGCGGATAGATGTAGGTGCCGCGCGCCGCATACTCCTTGAGGATGTCGTTCTGCACCGTGCCACCGAGCGCATCCCACGCCACTCCTTGCTCCTCGGCGGCCACCAGGTAGAAGGCGAGCAGGATCGGTGCGGTGGCGTTGATCGTCATCGACGTCGTGACCTGGTCGAGCGGGATCTTCTCGAACAGTCGACGCATGTCTTCGATGGTGTCGATGGCGACGCCGACGCGCCCGACTTCGCCGCGTGCCTGGGGCGCATCGGAGTCGTAGCCGATCTGGGTCGGCAGGTCGAAGGCCACCGACAGGCCGGTGGTGCCGTGGTCGAGCAAATAACGGTAGCGCTCGTTCGATTCCTCGGCGGAGGCGTAGCCGGCGTACTGGCGCATCGTCCACAAGCGCCGCTGATACATCTCGAAGTACAGACCACGGGTGAACGGAAAAGTCCCCGGTGGCGGTGGTGCCGGTGGCGCCGCCAGCGACCCCGCGTCCTCGGTGTCGGCCTGAACAGAGACGACGGGCTCGGCGCGGCGTGTGGTCATGCTCCGATTATACGGAGGCGCAGTGGTGGCGGGCACTGGTGGCGCGCCGTTGGCGCGGCGGTCGCGCGGCGGCGCTTCGAGTCGGAGCTCGACGAGTCGCGGTGTATCGCGCAGGCAGTCGGTTCGCTCCGAGGATTGGCAGGTATGGTGGTGCCACAACTCCATCCCACTACATCTAGCGGTTTTGTGCTTGACTTCTCGCGGGCGTTCCCGTACCGTTTCTTCGCAACTGCTTGCAAGACCTTCATTCGATTGTGCGGGATGAGCCGATGACACTGGAATCGAGCACCCCTAGCCGGAAGGTGGGACACGTGGCGCAAGAGTCAGCGCAAGAGTCAGCGCGAGAGTCAGAGGGCCCTCTCGGCACGGAACCGGTGGCCGGTAGCCGCCACACCGCGACGCCAATCGCGGTCGAGATCGGTCCGGTTCGAGGAGGTCTGGTTCGTGGACTCGAATCGGAGCCGAGCGACCCCAAGCGGCCGCACTCCAACGGCCGAGCGGTCGCGGCTGCGGTCACGTTGACATCGGCGACATCGGCGACATCGGCGACCACCCGCGACGCCAAGCGCGGCCTGCGCTGGACGCGGCGCTTCACCACCGCCAGCCAGCATCCCTTCGACGCCATCGAGTGGGAGGTGCGCGATGCTCGAATCAACAACGAGCACGGCGAGGTGATCTTCGAGCAGCTGGGGGTCGAAGTGCCGGCGTGCTGGTCGCAGGGCGCGACCAACGTCGTGGTCAGCAAGTACTTCCGCGGCCATCTCGGATCGCCGCAACGCGAGCACAGTGTTCGCCAGCTGATCGGTCGGGTGGTCGACGCGATCAGTTCCTGGGGACGCGCTGGCGGCTACTTCGCGACCGAGCTCGACGCCCAGGTGTTCGGCGACGAGCTCACTTACATCCTGGTCGGGCAGCTTGCCTGTTTCAACTCGCCGGTGTGGTTCAACGTCGGCATCGAAGAGCACCCGCAGTGCTCGGCGTGCTTCATCAACTCGGTCGAAGACACCATGGCTTCGATCCTCGGTCTGGCCAAGACCGAGGGCATGCTGTTCAAGTTCGGCTCGGGCACCGGCAGCAACCTCTCGAGCCTGCGTTCGTCGCAAGAAGCGCTCGCCGGCGGTGGTACCGCCTCGGGTCCGGTGTCGTTCATGAAGGGGTTCGACTCGTTCGCCGGGGTCATCAAGAGCGGTGGCAAGACGCGTCGGGCGGCCAAGATGGTGATCCTCGATGTCGACCACCCGGACATCGTCGACTTCATCCGCTGCAAGGAAGTCGAAGAGCGCAAAGCCTGGGCGTTGATCGATGCCGGCTACCCGGTCGGGTTCAATATTCCGGGCGGGGCCTACGACTCGATTGCCTACCAGAACGCCAATCACTCGGTGCGGGCCTCGGACGATTTCATGCGCGCGGTCGTCGAGGATCGCGAGTGGAGTACCCGGGCGGTGATCGACGGCCGGCCGATGTCGACCCATCAGGCGCGCGAGCTGATGGAAGCGATGGCCGAGGCGACCTGGGTGTGCGGCGACCCCGGGATGCAGTTCGACACCACGATCAACGACTGGCACACCTGCGCCAACACGGGCCGGATCAATGCCAGCAATCCGTGCAGCGAGTACATGTTCCTCGACGACACGGCGTGCAATCTCGCCTCGCTGAACCTTCTCCAGTTCCGCGATGACGCCAAGCGCTTCGACGTCGATTCGTTCGAGCATGCGGTCCGGCTGTGGACCGTCGTCCTGGAAGTCTCGGTGATGATGG
>JAQBHE010000265.1:0-3172 GCA_032128015.1 Holophagae bacterium | reverse complement strand
AGCACGCCGGGATGGGACGCGAGCTGGTCGAGTGCGCGGCGACGATCGCACAGCGTCGCGGCTACCGCGCTCTCGCGGTGATCTCGGCGGTCGGGACCCGCGACTACTACCGGCGACTCGGCTTCGTCGATTCGGCCCTCTACCAGATTCGGCCGCTCGCTCACGGTGCGGTCTAGGCCGAACCGGTCGAGCACCCATGCTGTCGCGGCTCTATCGTCCGGCGTTCGGACTGCTCACCGACCTCTACCAGGTGACCATGGCCTACGGCCACTGGCGCCTCGGGCGTGCCGACTGGCAGGCGGTGTTTCACTGGAGTCTGCGCACTCTGCCGTTCGGCGGCGGCTTCGCGATCGCTTGCGGCCAAGACAGCGCGCTCGAGCTGCTCGGTCTATACCGTTTCGAGGAGGCCGACCTGGAGTACCTCCGGGGCCTCACCGCTCCCGACGGTACGGTGTTGTTCGAGCGCGCCTTCGTCGACTATCTCGGTGGCCTCGAAGTCCACTGCGACATCGACGCGGTTCTCGAAGGCAGCGTGGTGTTCCCGCGCGAGCCGCTGCTCCGGATCAGCGGCCCGCTGATCCTCTGCCAGCTGCTCGAGACCTTGCTGCTCAACCAACTCAACTTCCAGACCCTGATTGCCACCAAGGCGGCGCGGGTTTGTCACCTCGCCGCCGCCGGCGACCCGGTGCTCGAGATGGGATTGCGTCGGGCCCAGGGGATCGACGGTGCGATCACCGCGGCGCGCGCCGCCTATGTCGGCGGCTGCGCCGCGACCTCGAATCTGCTGGCCGGCCGGCTGCTCGAGATCCCGGTCCGCGGCACCCAGGGGCACGCCTGGGTGATGTCGTTCGACGACGAGATCGAGGCCTTCCGGGCCTTCGCTCGGGTGCAGCCGGGCAATACCACGCTGCTCGTCGACACCTATGACAGCCGGTATGGGATCGACAATGCGATCGAGGTCGGCCGCGAGCTCGCCGCGTCCGGCCATCGCTTGCAGGGCATTCGGCTCGATTCCGGGGATCCGTTGGAGCTCAGCCGCGAAGCCCGTTCGAAGCTCGACGCCGCCGGGCTCGACGAGACTGCGATCGTGGTCAGCGGCGATCTCGATGAGCACCGGATCGCGGCGCTGCGCCGCGCCGGCGCCGAGATCGATGCCTGGGGAGTTGGCACTCGGCTGGTCGCCGGCCATCGCGATGCCGCGGTCGCCGGTGTGTTCAAGCTCGCGGCGGTTCGCGCCGACCGTTCGCAGCCATTCCGGCCGGTGATCAAGATCTCGGATCAGCCGGAGAAGGGGACCGATCCCGGCCTGCTCCAGGTCCGCCGGTACCACGACGCCGCCGGCACGATCGTCGGCGACGCGGTCTACGACTTCGAGCTCGGGCTACCCGCCACGGTCGCGCGGGGCGACGTCCGGCGGCTGATGGACTCGGCCTCCGGCCTGCCGCTCCGGCTCGCCGGGGTCGCGACCGAGCATGACTTGCTGGTGCCGCTGGTTCGTGACGGCGAGCCGGTGGCGCCGTCGCCAACCCTCGACGAGCTGCGCCAACGGGTCGCCGAGCAGATCGCGGCGCTGCCGGCGGCAGCTCGTTTGCTCGATCACCCGCGGGTGCCGGCGGTCGGACTCGAGCCGCGGCTGTTCGAGAAGCGCGCCGAGCTGGTGCGACGCCGGCTCGACCGCGACCGGGTCGAGGCGTGAGCTCCGAAAACCAGCCCACAGTGACGCGAGTGCCGACCGCACGCGCGGCTCGGTCTCAAGTGCCACGCGTCCCCGTCTTTCAACGATCGCGAGACGGTGATCGGCGGTTGTCGTTGCGTCGGCGACCTGGAGGCTACGGACAGGTGGCGAAGGCGGCGGTGTCCTGAATCGGGACGAAGGGCAGATCGAGGGGGTTGGTGTAGCCGCGCAGGGCGCCGGTGTCGGTGTCCTCGATCACCAGCTGCACCTCGAGGTTGGTGAGACCGCCGGCGAAGACCCAGAAGTGGTCGTTGAAGGAGCAGCCGAGCAGGACCTTGACCAGGACTTCGGTGTTGCTCTCGGAGAAGAACCAGAAGTAGCCGGTGTCGTCGGTGATCTGGGTCGGCTGGCCGATCCCACGATCGCCCCTCGAAGTCGCCCACACCGCGCTGACCTCGAAGCGCCCCTGGCGCAGGGCGAGCTTGGGAAGCGCTGGGCTGTCGGTCCGGCGGAAGACGAACTGCCCGAGCGGGACCCCGGCAGCGAAAGGCGCACCCTCGATCCTCGCGATCGGCTCTGGCGGGAAGGTGTTCTCGTCGGCAGAAGTGTAGGTGGCGCCGCTGTCGGTGCCGGTGTCGTAGGCAAAGAGATCGACGATCTGCATCTCCACCCAGTCGCCGGAGCCGAGCAGGCTCAGGCTGTCGACACCGACGAACCAGTCCGGGCTGGGCGCGATCATCGACACCACGCTGACCAGCGGGTGGTTCTGGCTCACCGTGAGCTCGACCGCAACCTGGCCGGGAGAGGTGCCGATGCCGCCGCCGGAGATCACCGCTGCGGCGCCACCCGCCGTTATCGCATTGAACACCTCGATGTCGAGCGGGCTCTTCGCGCCGAGCTCGGCCATCCGCTCCATCCCCGGGGAGGCGAGCTCGCCCTCCCGCCAGAGCTCGAAGACGCTGGAGTGAACGGCTCCGATCAGGCCCGAGAAATGGGGACCGGGCGGGAAGTCCCTGGGGTGGCTCTGTTCGCTCCAGGTGGCGACGAAGATGAGCTCGTAGCTCGCGGTGGCGGTCTGGCCGAGAGCAGGCCCGGGCACCAGAAGTGGGGCCAGGCCGAGCGCGAGGAGCAACACGATCGCGACCGGGGCGGTCGGCTGGCGCTGAGCGCGTAGGTTCTGAAGCGAACGGACCATCACAACCGAGCCTACGCCATCGGCGAAGCTCGCGGGCAGCCGAGACGGTGGCGGGCCGACGTTCGCAACCTCGCCAGAGCACACCTCGACCAGCTCCAGCCTCATCCGGAGACTCGACGCTGGCGATCTGCTCGCCGCGGACAGCGACCGTGTCAGTCTGGGGCGCGCGCGTTCGCCGGCAGGGGCACGTAGCCTCCCGGCGGACGGAAGGAGCCCTCGGGGAACGGCGCGTCGAACAGCCCTCCGCCGAACTCGCGCGCTGCCGCGGTGTAGGCGTCGACGAACAACCGATACGCCGCGAC
>JAQBHE010000264.1:0-3762 GCA_032128015.1 Holophagae bacterium | reverse complement strand
CTCCGACTCGACGACGAAGCTCTGGATCGCCATCAGGATCCGCCCCGACGGGTCGACGAAGTGAGGCTCGAGCCAATGGCGGTGGGGCGCGAACGCGGCCGGCACCATCGCCGGGTAGAGGAACACCGGGTTGGTGGGCATCTCGATCTCGACCACCCGGGTGATCCGGACGTCGCCGACCCGGAAAGTCAGAGTCTGAGGATGTTCCGCGATCATGGCTACCTCTCGTTCAGCCGAGCTTGCGAATTGCCGCTCCCGCAAGCAACAACACCAAGGCCAACAGCCCCCAGGTCGAAAGCGCCGGGATCGAGCGGTTGACTGCGCCGGGCAGGATCTGACCGCGGATCTCGCCGTCCGGAGAGTCCACCGAGTGGACGTTGACGTAGAAGAACCCCGCGGCGAGCTCAGCAACGCCGCGCGGGGAGAGCGGCACGTTGCCGGCAAATCCCACCGCCAGGCCCGAGCTCACCGCGGTGTGGTCGTGGGGTCCCAGAAGCGGCGAAGCCGAGAAGTCGAAGACCACCGGACCGTTGCTCCCACGCGGAGCATTGTGGAGATGGGCCGCGGTCGTCATCGGAACGTCGTGGGTGCACGCTACCGCCAGCTCGGTGAGTGCGATGTTGAGATCGGCGGTGCAGTTGCCGGTCGCCGTCGAGTTGTCGGGAGGAACCTGCTGAGCGCCATCGAGCCCGAAGTCGAACAATCCGATCGTACGCAAGGAGACCTGCCCCCGGATCTCACCCGCCGGCCGACCAGCGGTGTGGATGTTCAAGTACAGCCGGCCCGCGGCCAAGTCGTCGATCTCGGCAGCCGTCATGCCGGCCCAAATCGCCTGGACCGGGCTCGCCGGGTTGCCCAGATCGAAGACCACTGGCCCGTTCTGGCCGACCGGCGCTCGGTGGACGTGCATCAGGGCCGCTCCCGTGACGTTGTGGCTGCATACCAACGCGAACTGGGCAGCCGCCCGATCGAGGCGGCCGAAGCAACCCCCAGTCGCCGCGGTCGACACCGGCGGCACTTCTTGGCTGCCACGGAGATCGAACACGTAGCCCTCGCCGGCGCCGAGCCGGAGGTTGGTGAACGTGCAGGTCACGGCCTCGCCTGCGCTCAGGCGAACGGTCGCCGCACGCGCGAAAACACCGGCCGAGCTGTCCAAGTCGTCACACCGGAGGTCGGTGAGCGCGTAGCCGGGAAAAACCGCCGTGGGGTCGGTCTCGACGACGCGGTAGGTGCCGGGAGCAACTCCGAGGAAGGTCTGGACCTGACCGTCGTCGAGGCCGAAGGTTCCTGGCGAGCCCGGTACATTGTCGGTAAACCCGAATCCAACACCGCCGCCCGGCACGGTCCGCTTGCGAATCGTGATGGTACCGGTGGTGGGTCCCGCGGGCACGTCGCCGATCTGGCCGCGAATCTCACCATTGGGCGAGTCGGTCGCGTGGACGCTCGAGTCGACGCCCAGTGAGCGCTCCGAATGGACCTTCACCCGGGCCTCGGCGGGGGCCGTACCATGGACGTTGACATACAAGAAACTGGCGGCGAGCTCGGCCACGCCGCGCGGCGTCAGCGGCACGGTGCCACCGAACGGACTCGCGGCCGAAGGAAAGGCGAACACCAGCGGGCCGTTTTGGCCGAAGGGCGCATCGTGGAGATGCGCCGCGGTGGGCAAGGCAACATCGTGGGCGCATGCCACCAAGACCTCGGTGGCAGCGACATTGAGGTCGACGGTACAAGCGCCGGTCGCGGGAGATGGGTTGGGCGGCACCTGCTGGCCGCCGGTGAGACCGAAGGCAAAGCTGCCTACCGTTCGCGCCAAGATCTGGCCGCGGATCTCTCCCGCCGGGCGACCGGTGGTGTGGACATTGACATAGAGCTTTCCAGCCAAGAGATCCACGATATCCGTCGCGCTCATCCCGGTCCAATTGGCCTGGACCGGACTCGCTGGGCTACCGAGATCGAAGACGACCGGGCCGTTGGCGCCGGCGCTCGCCCGGTGGACATGGATCAGTGCGGCATCTGGCAGATCGTGGACACAGATCAACGCCAGTGTCGCTCCCGCCTGATCAAGCCGGCCGTAACAGCCGCCGGTCTCGACACTCACCACCGGTGGCACCTCCTGGGCGCCGTCGAGTTCGAACACGAAGAGATCGGTCGCGGGTCCGAGGATGGAGTTGCGGAAGGTGCAGGTCACCGTCTCGCCCGCAGCGAGAACGACGGTCGCCACACGGCTGAAGACGTTGCCACCGCTGTCTGCGTCGTCACACTGCACGTCGGCCAACGCGTAGCCGCCCGGCGTGGTCGCCGGATCATCCTCGGTGAAGTGGTAGGTGCCAGCGGCCACCGATGTGAAGGTCTCGGTCTCACCATCGTCGAGGCCGAAGACTCCCGGCGACCCGGGAACGTCGTCGGTGAAGCCGAAACCCAAGCCGCCACCGGGGACCGTTCGCTTCTTGATTCGGATCGTGCCGGTGGTCGGCGCCGTCGGCAAGCCGCCGATCTGACCGCGGATCTCGCCATCAGGCGAATCGACGGAGTGAACGTTGACATACAGGAAGCCCGCCGCCATCTCGGCCACCAGACTCGGAATAAGCGGCGCGCTGACAGCGAGCGGGCTGGCCGCCGATGGGAAGACGAACGCCGCAGTTCCGTTCACCCCGAACGGAGCACGGTGGAGATGCGCCAGCGTCGGCATCGCAACATCGTGCGTGCAAGCCACCGCGAGGTCGGTCGCGGCGAGGTTGAGATCCGCGGTGCAGGCCCCGGTGGTCCCCGAGCCGTCGGGCGGCACTTGCTGAGCGCCGTTGAGAGCGAACACAAAGTTGCCGACTGTCCGGGGCAGGACCTGGCCGCGAATCGCGCCATCCGGGCGCCCGGCGCTGTGGACGTTAACGTAGAGCAGGCCGGCCTGCAGGTCGGCGATATCGCCGACGCTCATGGCGGCCCAGGTCGCGTGGACCGGACTCGCCGGCGATCCAAGGTCGAACACCGGGGGACCGTTGGCGCCAGCGGCCGCCTTGTGGATGTGGATGAGAGTCGCCCCCGTGACATTGTGGCTGCAATCGATGACTAGCTCGGCCGCGCCCACATCGAGACGCCCGAAGCAACCGCCGCGCTCGGGGGTACTCACCGGCGGCACCTCCTGGCCTCCCTCGAGGTGGAAGACAAAGGTCTCGGCAACGGTCGCACCTGGCCCCAACGCCAGAACGAGGGTCCAAGATAGCAGACGAAATTGCATAGGCGACCCCTTCTGATCGGAGACTCGCCGGTAGCGCTCGAGCCTCAGTACATTGGGCTACATTGTAGCTAACCGCTCCGAGCCCGGAATCTCGGCCCCGATTCCTCACGGATCGGGCGGGTACGGGAAAGCTCTCATTCCGGGAGCCTTCATCCGCTCTTACTCTGGTCGCCAGGAACCCGCGCTCGCTCCAGCGAGCCGAGGTGGATGTCGGACCCTCGACCTCGCAACTGATCAAGGGGGGATCGAGAATGCAACGATCGAAGCAAACACTCTACGACCGGATCGGCGGTGAGCCGGCCATCGAGCGACTCGTCGACCGCTTCTACCAACGGGTGCTCGGCGACCCCGAGCTCGCGACGTTCTTCCGGGGAACGTCGATGGACCGCCTGCGATTGATGCAGCGCGAGTTCTTCAGCGCCGCCCTGGACGGTCCGGTGCGCTACACCGGAACCCCTCTCAGCCACGCTCACCAGGGTCGCGGAATCCGCCGGAATCACTTCGCGCGTTTCGTCGAGCACCTGCTCGCG
>JAQBHE010000263.1:0-4090 GCA_032128015.1 Holophagae bacterium | reverse complement strand
TTCATCGCCATTCTCTACACCACCGCGCCGGCAGTGGCGGCGTTCGCGCGGGTGAACCTGCTCCAGACCCTCAACGCCACGCCTTACGCCGAAGCCCCGGTGTGGTTCACGAGCTGGGAGCGCACCGGTCTCCTGGGCTTCGAAGACCGCGACGGCGACGGCAAGATCCGGATCTCCGGTGACCCGGCGCTCAACGAGCTCGAGGTCGACCGCGACATCATGGTGTTGGCGAACCCGGAGATCGCCCAGCTGCCGGCTTGGGTGGTGGCGTTGGTCGCCGCCGGCGGTCTCGCGGCCGCGCTGTCAACGGCCGCCGGACTGCTGCTGGTGATCGCGTCGGCGGTGTCGCACGACCTGTTCAAGTCGTATCTCTTCCCGAGCATGTCGTCGGACCGCGAGCTGCTCTACGCCCGAATCTCGGCCGGCGCCGCGGTCGTCGTCGCCGCCTGGTTCGGGATCCATCCGCCGGGTTTCGTCGCGCAGGTCGTTGCGTTCGCGTTCGGCCTGGCGGCCGCGAGCTTCTTCCCGGTGCTGGTGCTCGGTGTCTTCACCCAGCGCACCACCAAGGAGGGCGCGATCGCTGGCATGCTCGGCGGCATCACTCTCACCGCCTCCTACATCTGGTACTTCCGTTTCGTCCGCCCCGAGGCCGGCGCCGAGTCGTGGTGGTTCGGGATCAGCCCCGAGGGCATCGGTGCGGTCGGCATGCTGGTGAACTTCGCGCTCGCGATCACGGTTAGTCGATTCACCAAACCGCCGCCGCGCGAAGTCCGCGAGTTGATCGAAGAGATCCGGTTGCCCCGCGAGCTGCCTCTGCGCGTCGATCCTCCCGGTCACTGACCGGATCGGCGCTCGCGCTCGAGTAGGAGGATTCCCATGAACATCGGCGTTTTCATCTTCGCCACCGACGAGACCATCCACCCGGTGCGATTGGCCCCGGCGCTCGAAGAGCGCGGCTTCGAGTCGCTGTGGTTCCCCGAGCACGCGCACGTGCCGACCTCGCGTGAGACACCGTACCCGCTCGCCGCCGACGGCGCCCTGCCGCGGCAATACACCCGCATCTACGACCCGTTCGTCGCGTTGTCGATGGCGGCAGCCGCCACCCGGACCCTCAAGCTGGGGACTGGCATCTGCCTGGTCAGCCAGCGCGAGCCGATCAAGCTCGCGAAGGCAGTGGCGTCGCTGGATCGCTTGTCCTCTGGCCGTTTCCTCTTCGGCATCGGCGCCGGTTGGCTGCGCGAGGAGATGGAGGCGCTGGGCACCGACTTCGAGACCCGCTGGAAACTCACCACCGAACGCGTCGCGGCGATGAAGGCGTGTTGGACGCAAAACGAAACAAGTTACGACGGCGAGCTGGTCACGATCCCGCCGACCTGGGTTTATCCCAAGCCTATGCAGCAGCCGCATCCGCCGATCTACATCGGCGCCGGGTCGCGCTTTGCTCGTCAGCGGGTGGCGGACTGGGCCGACGGCTGGATGCCCAACTACACCAAGCCCGCGTTCATCGCGAAGGGCATGGCCGATCTGCGCGCGCGGGTCATAGCCGCTGGCCGCGACCCCGGCAGCGTCACGGTCACGGTCTTCGGGGCGCCGGTCGAATCCCTCGACGCCTATCGCGAGATCGGCGTTGACCGCTGCATCCTGGCTCTGCCCTATGGCGACGAGGCCGAGGTGCTGGCGATGGTCGACCGTTACGCCAAGGCGCTGTGACGCGACGGTCGCCGTCGCGTCTGTCGCGGGGTCAATCCTCGGACCGCGGCCGGTAGAGGTTGCTCTTGCCGCTCGCGCCCCCCGCGGGGGCCCGGCGACCTCGATCCGCGACCGTGGCGCCCTGGCGCAAGAAGAAATCGACGACCCCTGGGGCGACTCGGTTGAAGAAGTGGATCATCTTGGCGTCGAGCGCCATCACCACCTCGGGCTGGGGCCAACGTGCGTTGGCGACGCACACCCGGGCAAGCTGACGTGCTGGCAGCTTGGGCAGCAGCGCCGGCATCTCGAAGCCGGTGTTGTTGGCCGCCGACTGCCAGATCTCGGATTCGACCGCACCCGGGAAGATCGTGGTGACGTCGATGCCGTCTTTCGCGACCTCGGCGCGCAACGCTTCGGAGAAGCCCGCGAGGGCGAACTTGCTCGCGCAGTAGGCGGTCTCGAAGGGCATGCCGCGTTTGCCGAGGATCGAGGAGACGTTGAGGATGAGTCCGCCGCCTTCCTGCTTCTTCATCCGCGGCACCGCCTCCTTGCAGGCGTAGACCGCGCCCCAGAAATTCACCTCCATCACTCGCCGGAAGTCCGCGATCGACTGCTCATCGAAGCGCCCGGCGATGGCCACACCGGCGTTGTTCACCAGCGTGTCGAGCCGACCGAAGCGCTCGCAGGCGGCGGCGATCATCCGTTTCACCTGGCTGGACCTCGCGACATCGGTGGCGACTGCGAGCACCTCGCCGCCGCGGCCCTCGATCAAGCCCGCGAGCTCGTCGAGGCGGGCCTGGCGCCGGCCCGCGATCACCACCCGGGCTCCGGCCCGGTGAAACGCGAGCGCGGTCTCCCAACCGATGCCGCTGGTGGCGCCGGTGACCACCACCGTGGTGCCGCGTACCTTGCGCATCGCCATCAAGCGTCTCCTTCGTTGCGGTTCTCAGGATCCAATCCCTCGGCGAAACCGTAGCGTTCGGCGTAGGCGACCAGCGCCTCTTCGAATACCGCCATCGGCGGCCGCACCAATCCGGCGCCGATCTGCCCGACGCCAGCCTCGCGGTGGGCGATGCCGGTGTTGATCCGCGGTGTGATCCCGAGCTCGACCACCCGCGCGATGTCGATACCGGTGGGAGTGCCCCGGAAGTCGAGCGCCGGGATCGTGAAGTGCGGGTGCTCGGCGACCGTGATCTCGTACATCTCGAGGGTGGCATCGAGGGCATCGCGCGGGGTGCCGCTGACGAAGGTCACGATTGCCGGCGCCGCCGCCATCGCGAAGCCGCCGATGCCGGCGGTCTCGGTGATCGTCGAGTCGCCGATGTCGGGGTTGGCGTCCTGGTGGCTGTAGCCGGTGAAGTAGAGGCCGTGGGGGATCGCGGCTGGGCCGGTGAACCAGCGTTCGCCGAGACCGCTGATCCGGATCCCGAGCTCGGTGCCGTTGCGGGCTATCGCGGTCACCAGCGAGCTGCCCTCGACCCCGTGGGCCGCGTCGGCCATCGCCTTGCAGCCGGCCATCACCGGGTTGAGCACCGACAGCGCGTTGTCGCCCAGTGACCGCAGCACCTGCTGTTCGACCTCGGCGCCGGGCGCGACCGCAGCGATTCGCGGCGCAAGCTGCTTGAGGAACAGCAACGACCCCGCCTTGTTGCGGTTGTGTCCCTCGTCGCCCATGTGTAGCGCCTCGGCGAGCAGCGCGCGCAGGTCGATGCCGTCGCCCATCTCGAGCGCGTCGGCGAGCACCTTGCCCAGAGTGTCGTTGATCCAACGCAAACGCTCGAGCACCTTCGGGCTGTAGGCGCCGTAGCGCAATACTTTGCCGTAGCCCTCGTTGAGGTTCGAGTAGGCGTGGTTGCCGGCGGTCGCGTTCTCGACCACGTACACTGCCATCGACGACGAGATCACCCCGGCCATCGGACCCACCGCCTGGTGGTGGTGGCAGGGCTCGAGCTCGATCTCGCCGGACTCGACCAGGCGCTGGGCCGATACCGCGTCCTTGGCGAGGCCCTCGAAGATCAGGGCGCCGATCACCGCGCCGCGCAGAGGCCCCGAGGCGCGCTGCCAGTCGATCGGCGGTCCGGCGTGGAGCAATAGCCGCTCGTGCATGCCGGGGATGACCTCGCTGGCGCGAGCGACGGTCTTGAGGATCGGTCGAGCCGCGACCATCCGTTCGACCGCGGTCTGGTTGGCCTGGCGAGTGTCCACGGCATGCTCGGGCATCAGCGGGGCTCCTACGTCGTTACTTCCGGATCCGCGACAGGATCGATCGTAGCCGCGGGTCGCCGCCGGCTGGCGGTCGCCATTCGACGTGGTGCGCGCGAGCGCCCTGCGCGATCACGCTGTCGTAGAAGCTGGCGACTCCGACGTTGAGCGCCTCGACCGGCATCAGGGCCGCCAGGTC
>JAQBHE010000262.1:0-3558 GCA_032128015.1 Holophagae bacterium | reverse complement strand
GGAATGGCGGTGACCGAGAGCACGAAGCACCGCGCGAGTCACGAGGGTCGCGAGGTCTTGTTCTGCTCGGCGCGTTGCCGCGAGAAGTTCCTCGCCAACCCGGACGCCTTCGGTGAGTCGCAGCCTGCCGGAGAAGCGGGAGCGGGAGCAGTGCCGGAGGCACCGGCAGGGGCTCGACCGCCGTCGGACAGCGGCGGCGGGTATACCTGCCCGATGCATCCGGAGATCGTCCAGGACGCGCCGGGAAATTGCCCGATCTGCGGCATGGCCCTGGAGCCGCGGGGCGTATTCGCCGACGGGGAAGAGAAGAGCCCCGAGCTCGTCGACATGGCGAGACGCTTCTGGTTTGCCATGGTGCTGACGATTCCACTCGTGGTCGTCGCGATGGGCGATCTGCTGCCCGGCCAGCCGGTCTCGAAGCTCCTGTCTCCGAGGCTGCGAGTGCTTCTCGAGCTGCTGCTCGCGACGCCGGTCTGCCTGTGGTCGGCCTGGCCGTTCTACGTTCGTGGCGTGCAGTCGGTCCGCAACAAGAGCCTGAACATGTTCACTCTGATCGGTCTCGGGGTCAGTGTTGCCTACGTCTACAGCTTGATCGCGGCCCTGGTGCCGCGGGTCTTCCCGGCCTCCTTTCGCTCCCACGGTGGCGAGGTGGCGGTTTACTTCGAGGCGGCCGCGGTCATCGTGACCCTGATCCTGCTCGGCCAGGTGCTCGAGCTCCGCGCGCGCAGCCAGACCGGCGCAGCGATCAAGAAGCTCCTCGGCCTACAGGCCAAAACCGCGCTGCGCATCAGCGCCGACGGCAGCGAGTCCGCGGTGCCGCTGGAGCTGGTGCAGAAGGGTGACCGGTTGCGAGTGCGCCCCGGGGAGAAGGTGCCGGTCGATGGGGTGGTCGAGGAGGGGCGCAGCGCGATCGACGAATCGATGGTCAGCGGCGAGCCGATTCCGGTGGAGAAGGGCGCGGGCGATCCGGTGATCGGCTCGACGGTGAACGGCACGGGGTCGCTGATCATCCGCGCCGAGAAGGTAGGCGCCGATACCCTGCTCTCGCGTATCGTCCAGATGGTCGCCGAGGCGCAGCGCAGCCGAGCGCCGATCCAGAAGCTGGCCGACCAGGTCTCGGGGTACTTCGTGCCGATCGTCATGGCGATCGCGATCCTGACCTTCGTGACCTGGAGCCTGATCGGGCCGGATCCGAAGATGGCGTTTGCGCTGGTCAACGCGGTCGCGGTATTGATCATCGCGTGCCCCTGCGCCCTCGGCCTCGCGACTCCGATGTCGATCATGGTCGCCACCGGCAAGGCGGCCACCATGGGCGTCCTGTTCAAAAACGCCGAGGCGATCGAGGTGCTGCGCAAGGTCGACACCCTGGTGGTCGACAAGACCGGCACCCTCACCGAGGGCAAGCCGAAGCTGGTCACGGTCGAGCCCGCCGAAGGGGTCGACAGCGACGCACTCCTAGCGGACGCCGCCTCCCTCGAACGCGGAAGTGAGCATCCGCTGGCGGCCGCGATCGTCGCCGGGGCTCTCGAGCGCGATCTCGAGCTCAGCGACACACTGGACTTCGAATCGGTCACAGGCAAGGGCGTGCGCGGCAGGCTCTCCTCCGGTACCGGGGAGGGACCGAGCGTAGCCCTCGGCAACCGAGCCTTGATGGCCGATCTCGGGATCGACCTGGGAGCGCATGCCGAGCGAGCGGAAGAGTTGCGGGCGCAAGGACAGACGGTGATGTTCGTTGCTCGGGGAGGCCGGCTGGCCGGTCTCGTAGGGGTCGCCGACCCGATCAAAGAAACGACGCCGGCGGCGATCGAGAGGCTTCATGCAGAAGGATTGAAGGTGGTGATGTTGACCGGCGACAGCAGGACGACCGCGGAAGCGGTCGCGAAGAGGCTCGGCATCGATCAGATTGAGGCCGACGTGCTTCCGGATCAGAAAGCGGAGGCGATCAAGAGGCTGCAATCGGAGGGGCGGGTCGTCGCGATGGCCGGTGACGGCATCAACGACGCACCGGCGCTGGCCCAGGCCCAGGTCGGCATCGCGATGGGCACCGGTACCGATGTCGCGATGGAGAGCGCAGGCGTCACTCTCGTGAAGGGTGATCTGACCGGTATCGTCCGCGCCCGAAAGCTCTCGCGGATGACCATGGCCAACATCAAACAAAACCTCTTCTTCGCTTTCATCTACAACGCATTGGGAGTGCCGATCGCCGCGGGCGTGCTCTATCCGGTCTTCGGATTGCTGCTCAGCCCGATGATCGCGGCTGCGGCGATGAGTCTCAGCTCGGTGTCGGTGATCTCCAACGCCCTGCGGCTTCGCGGTGCCCAGGTATAGCCGCCCGTCCGAGTACATGAGGCAGGTTGCGAGCCTGCGTCCTCTGCGGGTCGAGATTCCTTTGCCGGAAGATCGGACCGGTGTCCCTTCCGGGGGTAGTGCCCGTTCTCGGGCGCGCCGACACTGGGGCGGCCGAGTGATGAGTCGTTGGGGCGTGCGCCAGTGCAGCGAAGAGGCCGCGACCTCGTGTGGGCGCTGAGTATCTGTCGTTCGGGCGCGGTGAAACTGCCGGCGTACTTGCTCGTTCGTCGGCCGCCCAAGCTCGGCCGCTACCCCCAGAGGAGCCCGAAGCCATCCGTTGCGGTTCCAGATTCTACGAGTGAATTCGGAGGTCTAGCCGCCGAGACCGGCGAGGCGACGGAACACCGGCTCGAGGACCGGCGGCATGCGTCGCGGCTTCTTGGTGCCGCGGTCGACCCAGACGTGCTCGGTGACCCCCTCGACCAGGACGTCGCTGTCGCGCCGCACCGCGTAGCCGAAGTGCACGGTCCGGCTACGCAGTTGCTGGATCCAGGCGGAGATCGCGATGCGGTCGCCGTAGCGGGCGCCGCCGCGGTAGCTGGCGTGGACACCGCTGACCATCAGCCAGACGTCGAGCTCGGTCTCGATTCGCGAGTACGGATATTCGGTCTGGGCGCACAGCGCGGTGCGCGCGAGCTCGAACCACACCAGGTAGTTGGCGTGGTGGACGACCCCCATCTGGTCGGTCTCGGCGTAGCGCACCTCAAGCTCCACTTCGTGGCGGAGCGGCTGCGCTCTATCGGTCATCCGCGGCGACTGTAACCCACCACCCCGTAGCGCAGGATGGTGGAGATGATTTTGTACCCAGCGAGCACCGTGCCGCGGACCGTGCCGGTGATCTTGGAGCGACCGATCCGCCGCCGGTACGACACCGGAACCTCGGCGACCCGGAGTCTGTGGCGCAACGCCTTCACCTGCATCTCGGCGGTCCAACCGAAGTCGGGGTCGCGCATTCCGAGGGTCTCGAGGCTCGACCAGCGGATCGCTCGGAACGGTCCGAGGTCGGAGTAGCGGTGGCGGTAGAGCACGCGAATCATGAAGCAGGCGAGCAGGTTGCCAAAGCGGGCCTGGGGCAGCAGGGCGCCGCGCTCGCGCCGGCCGCGAGTGCGCGACCCGATCACCAGATCGGCGCGGTCCTCGAGGATCGGCGCGACGAGCGCAGGCAGCTCTTCGGGGTGATCGGAGTGATCGGCGTCGAGAAACACCACG
>JAQBHE010000261.1:0-5739 GCA_032128015.1 Holophagae bacterium | reverse complement strand
CGGATGTAAGCGTGGCAGGGAAGCTTCGTCTCCGGCACAACCAGGCCCACCCCAGCTCTCGGATACGAGACCCGCCGCACACCAGCGAGACCGTCGAGAATCGCCAAGTCGATTCCGGCTCACGACGTTGGCCTTCTCATGGAAGCGGCCGAGCTTGGGCGGCCGACCGCGAGCGCATCGTCATTCCGACCGAGTTTCTGCTCAGAAGAGGCGGCCGGGCCGCGGGCAAGCGTCGAGCGAGTCGGTGTTGTGCTCTCGCCCGGGGCGCGACCGGTTCGCTGGCGTTCTCTCTACGCCCTCTCTACGCTACGCGCCGGTCACGATGACAGCGTCGCCAGCCGCAACTGACGAACCGCTGCAGCGCCCAGGAGCAAGGTCAGGAGGATCAAACCCCACTGGCTGAGGGTCGGGATGTCGAGCGCGGCCAGCAGCGCCAGACCGTAGCCGGCCACCGGGTTGCTGAAGTGGATGAAGCCCAGGTTTCCCGCCCAGGCGAAGCCCTGGAACACCGGCAGTTGTACCGGCAGTGTCACCTGGCCGTGGGCGGTCTTGCCGTTCTCATGATTCCGTTGAGGTCCCGCGGGATCGGAGAGCGTGGCGGCTTCTAGATCGAGCCTCGAGATGGGCTCGCACAGGTCTTGCCGACCTCGCGCCCGAGCGAACGCTACTCCACGTCCCCTCGCTGTCCGAATCATTGGACCCTTGAACGTCGAGTTCGTTGACAGCGGTGATGGACGCGGCCGTCTCGATCACCGATCCGACTTGGGTATCCAGGACGGAGGAAAGTGACAGGCACCGAAATATCTGTCGGGTCGATCGTACGGTGGTCGGGCTCGACTTCGGAGACGCCCCGGACCCGTCCTACCCAACCTTCCGCGCCAACGATGGTGCTCGTCATGTTCTTTTCGGCACGGGCTCCTTCTTCTTGGGCTCGAGCCCAGCCGATCCGGACTCGGACGGGCAACCGGACACCGAGGCCGAGGGAGACGATTCGACCGACGGCGACGACGAGGAGGGCATCACTTTCGTCAACGCCCTGCGCCCGGGTAGCACCGGGCTGATCGGTGTCGTGGCCTCGGACGCGCAGTTTCTCGACGCCTGGATCGACTTCGACGGCGACGGCAGACGGAGCGCCGCTGAGAAGCTGGTCTTCGACGACCCAGGTGGACGCCAGGTTGCGGCCGGGACGCTGCGGAAGTTCCTTGAGATCCCAGTCGAAGCCGTGCCCGGCCGGACCTTCGCGCGATTTCGGTTGAGTAGTAGCGAAAGTGAGCTTCTCCCGACCGGCATCGCTGCGGTCACGTCGGCGACCCTCACCGATGGCACAGCAACGGTGACCTACACTTGCCCGGCGGCACCGCGGCGAAGATTTATACCATCGAGGCCTCCTACAGCGGCGGAATGAACTTCCTCGCCTCCACGGGGACAGCCGTGCTGACCGTGATGCCTTCGACGTCTCCCGAGCCCGACGACGACGGTGTGGATGACGCAACCGAAAACGGCGCGCCGAACGATGGCGATGGCGACGGTGACGGCGTCGCCGACATGATGCAGACGACGGTCACCTCGCTGCCCTCGGCGACCACCAGCGAGTTCATCACTCTCGAGACCACTGGGGTCGGTTGCGAGAACCTCGGGGTGGTGGCGACGGATCCGGCAGCAATGCCCGCGGACACGGCAGTCGAGGCCAGCTTCGTGCAGGTCCAGGGTCTGCTGAGCTTCCGGCTCGAGTGCGCCGCGGCGACGGTGCGTCTCATCTACCATGGCGAGGAGTCTTGCGCAGGCGTGGCCTACCGCAAGTATGGCCGGACCCCGCTCGCGCCGGCCACTTCTCAGTGGTGCACCCTGCCCGCCGTGTTCGGTACCGCGAACATCGGCGGCGCCACCGTCGCTACGGTGACCCTGGAGTTGGCTGACGGTGAGCTCGGTGATGACGATGTGACGGTGAACGGCACGATCGTCGACCCGGGTGGTCCGGCGATGGTCGTGGGAGGCATCCCGACCCTGTCGCAGTGGGGCCTGATGCTGCTCGGGTTGTTGCTGGCTCTCGCCGGAGCTCGATCGCTGCGGCAGCACGGCTAGCGTCTGACCACCTGCCGAGCTCGGCCGAGAAAAGTGACAGGCACCGAAAAAATGTCGTATCGGATCGACCTTTGAGTATTACCGTTAGACCGACGCCAAGAAGGTGAACTCGGACGCCCGGGAGGGAAGGATCCTTTGCGAGCACGCAGCAGCAGTGGTCAGGCGTCGAGGAGGCTGTTGCCGACGTTTGGGGTCACATGCGACGAGTCGCACGGATCGGTTCACGCGACATTTCTTTCGGTGCCTGTCACTCTCTCGGTTCTTCGATCGGGAAGCCGGGTGGCGGCTCGGGCGCCGACGCTCCCTCCCCCGTCGACTCCGGCAGCAGGAAGAACTTGGCGACACCATCGAGGTCGAGCACGCGCTCGGCGGTGCGTCGGATCGCCGCCGGCGTGAGACCGGTCACGCGTTGCTCGTACTCGAGGATCGCCGCCGGGTCCTCGCCGTCGTCGTAGGCGAACTGGAGCGCGCTCAACCAGAACCCGTTCTCGCGTAGCGCGGTCTCGCGAGAGCGACGCTGGGCTTCCTGGATCTCGTGCACCTCGGCCAGCTCCGGCTCCTGCTCGCGAATCCGCCCCAGCACTTCGAGCGCGGCGGCGGTCAGCGTTTCGACCTTGCTGGGGTCGCATTGAAAGGAGACGCTGAGCTGGTAGGTGCCGATCGGCTCACGCGAGGCCGACGCGCTCACCGAGACTCCATAAGTGCCGCCCAGGTCTTCGCGCATTCTGACCCGCAAGCGTTCGCGCAGCAGCTCGGAAAGGGCGGCGAGGTCGTAGCGACTCTGGCGATCGGGCTGGTACGGACCGGTGAAGATCAGCACTACCTGCGCCTGCTCCTCGCGGCCGCGGCGGACCACCCGCTCGAGACCGTTCTCGGGAGTGCGCACTCCGACATCGCGCCAGGTCTCGGCACGAAAATTCGCGGGCAGGCCGCCCAAATAGGTCGCGACGAGTGGCTCGAGGTCTTCTACGCGAAAGCTACCGACAAACACGAACGAGAAGTCCGAGGCATCGGCGAAGCGGTCGCGGTAGATACGGTAGGAGGCGTCGAGGTCGGCCTCGGCGAGCCGCTGCTCGTCAAACGGACGGCGCCGGACGTGACCCTGGCTCATCGCCTCGCTGATCGTCTCCTGGAACACCCACTGCGGCCGAGCGTTGCGGTTGCGGATCAGGCCGGCACTGCGGGTGACGAAGTTCGAAAACGCCTCGGGATCGCGCCGCGGCGAGGTGAACGTCAGGTAGATCATCTCGAACAGGGTCTCGAGGTCGGCGGACGAAGCGCCGCCGGAGAGGCCTTCGCGGAGCTCTCCAATGAACGGCGAGACTTGCGCCACTTTGCCGGTGAGCAGCTTCTGCAGGCGCACCAGATCGTGATCGCCGAGTCCACCCAGACCGAGCACCGAGGTCGCGGTCTCAGCGGCCACCAGGTCGTGGTCAGAGACCAGCGACGTGCCGCCCGGGCTCCAGGCGCTGAACAGCACCTGATCGTTCTTGAAGTCGGTGGGCTTGAGCACCACTCGAATGCCGTTGTCGAGCCGCCACTCCTCCGCGGCTACTGATTCCACCCGGATCCGTTCGACGATCCGTCCGGGCGTGGGCTTGGCGGCGAGCAGCGGCTCCGAGGCCACCCTGTCGACCCACGGCTCGAGCTCGCGGCCGCCAAGCCCGGAGGCGAGCGCCAGCAACGCCTCTTCGGCCGGTGCCGCGAGCCCCGGTTTCTCGGGCGCGGTGGCGAGCACGACCCGGTCATCGGACGCCACCAGCCGATCGAGGCTGCGGTCGAGCTCCTCGGGGCTGAGCTCGGGAAGCAGCGCCCGGGCCAGCGCCAGCTCGGTCTCGACATCCGGGAATCCGGACCCTTCGAGGAAGTTGTCGATGTACTCCGAGACGAACGATGTCGACGACGTCTTGTCCCGTTCCTGGTAACCGCGCTCGAGCGAGCGCAGCAGGTTCTCGCGCACCCGCTCGAGCTCGCTCTCCAGGAAACCGTGGCGACGAGCACGCTCGAGCTCCACCAACAGAGCCTCGAGACCGCGCTCACTCTCGCCGTCGCGCACCGTCGCGATCAGTCGGACCAGGCCGATCTCCGGCGTCAGCGAGGAGAGCTGCGCGGATGCCGACAGAAACGGCGGCTCGGCCTCTTGGAGCCGCTCGCCGAGACGGGAATCGAGGAGCGAGATCGCGATCCGCTCGACCAGCCGACGCCGGATGTCGGCGACGCGGTCGCCGCGCTCGGCCGCGAACCGATACACCAGCTGCACGCTCGACTGCGAGAGCTCGGGGTCGGTCACGATCGAGGTGGCGGTGCCGGCGCTGAGCGCCGGCGGACTCGCCAACTGCGGCCGCGGGCGCCGCGGTCCGCGCAGCCGCGAGAACCGTTTGCCAATCGCGGCGACCATCTGGTCGCGATCGAAGTCGCCGACCGCCACCACCGCCATCAGGCCGGGCCGGTACCAGTCGCGGTAGAAATCCTCCAGGCGCTCGGATGAGAATGACTGCAGGGCCTCGGGGCTACCGATCGGGAGGCGCTGGGCATGCCGAGTGCCCTTGAACAGCACCGGCAGTTGGAGGTCACGGACCCGGGCGCCGGCTCCCCGTCCGCTGCGCCACTCCTCGATCACCACTCCGCGCTCCTGGTCGACCTCGTGCTCTTCGAACGTCAATCCCGATGCCCAATCGACCAAGATCTGCAGCCCCTGCTCGACGACCTTGGGATCATCGAGCGGGACCTGGAGGGAGTAGACCGTCTCTTCGAAGCCGGTCGAAGCGTTGACGTCGGCGCCGAACCGCATGCCGATCGACCGCAGATAGTCAACCAGCTCCTGACGGGCGAAGTGACGGGTGCCGTTGAACGCCATGTGCTCGACGAAGTGGGCAAGACCGAGCTGGTCGTCGTCTTCGAGCAGCGACCCCGCGCGCACCACCAGGCGGAGCTCGGCACGTGACGCCGGGCGACCGTTGGCGCGGACGTAGTACGCGAGACCGTTTGCGAGCTTCCCGTAGGCGACCGCCGGGTCGTTGGGCACCCGAGCGTCCGGCGCGATTCGCACGGCCGCTTGCGGCCCGGACGCTTGCGGCGCCGCGACCGACGACGGGAACCTGGTGGTTTCGCAGGCGCCGAGGAGCAGCAGCCAAGGCGCGAGGCCCAACAACAGCCGGCGCGATCGAGTCCGCACCGGCGACGAGGTCTCTTGGGCCACGGCCACCACTCAGCGCGCCTTGCGCTTTCGGCGCAGTGCACTCAGCTGCTTGAGCGCGTCGATCGGCCGGCGGTCGGGTGCCATCAGTCGGCTGGCCTCTCTCAGAAACGCCTCGGCGCGATCGAACTGATCGAGAGTGCCGGCGATCTCGCCAGCATACAAGTACCCTAGGCCACAAGCGGGATCGATGCGGTGGGTGTCGATCAAGTGCGCCAATACGGCCTCCGCCGACGACTGGTCCACCAGATAGCGGCACTGCGCAAGCTGGGCTCGGTACAGCCCGTTCTGGGGATCGCAGTCCGAGGCGAACTCGAGATGCTGGAGGGCTGCCTCGGCCTTCCCCGCTTCCAGCAGCTGGAGGCCCTTCTTGTGCTGGGCCTCGGAATCGAGCAAGTCGGTGCGAATTCGACCGGGACCGGTGGTCGCGGCCGCGGCCGAGGCGGTGGCGCGGCGGCGGC
>JAQBHE010000260.1:0-5984 GCA_032128015.1 Holophagae bacterium | reverse complement strand
GTTGGACGACGCCGCTCGTTTCACTACGATCACGGCAGCAAACAGCAACCAAGCTGTCCCAGACGACCCACGAGAGGATCGCCAAGATGATGGAGATCTTGCAATGGATCGAAGCGAGCCGCTTCGCGATGTACGTCAAGGAGTCCTCCACGGTGTACACCGCAACCTTGGCCTTTCACACGATCGGCTTGGCGTTCCTCGTGGGCATCAGCACCGGAACGGCGCTGAGGGTCCTCGGCGTCGCGCGGGCTCTGCCGCTGGCCCCGATGGAGGACTTCTTCCCTCTCCTCTATGCGGGCTTCTGGATCAACGCGGTGACCGGCGTCGTGCTCATATCCTTGTATCCGACCAAGTTCCTCACCGACGCCACCATCTACATCAAGCTCGGGGCCGTACTCGGCGCCATGCTCACGATCCGCAAGCTCCGCGCCCACGTCTGCGGCGATGGCCCGGGCTTGGGCACCGCCGTCGATGCGAGGAAAGCCAAGGTGATCGCAACCGTCCTGCTCGCCTTCTGGCTGGTCGCCATCACGGCCGGGCGTGTGACCGCGTACACCCTGCCCACCAAGCTCCAGACTGCCGGCGCAGTCCTGGTCTTCACCGCCTTGATGCTCCTGCTCGGACCCCCGGTTGTCCGCGGCTTTCGGCGGCTCCAGACAACGAGGCAGGGCGGGTGAGAGCGCCGCGCATCGATCGCTGAGGGAGGTTCACGATGGGATTGCCTGAGACGTTCCTGCAGTTGTCCTTCGTCGAGCATCTGATCGGTGCCTATCGGTGGGTCTGGCCGCTCAGCGAAGTGCTGCATTTCATCGGCCTCGCACTCCTGGTCGGGATCGTGACCCTGTTCGACCTGCGACTTCTGGGTGTGGCGAAACGCCTCCCTGTCGCACCGCTGCGCAAACTTCTTCCCTGGGCGGTGTTCGGATTCGTCCTCTGTGTCAGCACCGGCTTGGTCTTCGTTACGGGTCTTTGGGCCAACGTGGCCGTCCATCCGGTCGAGGCGGTGAGGATCGACCTCTACCTGCAACTGAAGCTGATCTTCATCTTCCTCGCGGGCCTCAACCTGCTCGTTTTCTACCAAAGCGGCCTGTCCCGAGCGGTCGACCGCCTGGGCCCGGGCGATGACGCACCCGTGCTCGCCAAAATCATCGCCGCGTCGTCGTTGTTCCTCTGGGTCGGAGTCGTGTACTGGGGCCGGCTGATCCCCTGGGGACTGTGATGAAGGCGCAGCCGAACCCGGTCGAGGGAGCTCGGATGTCGAAACCTTGGCGCACCGTCCTGATCGTGCTGGTTCTCGCGTTCATTCTGGACGTCGGAATCACCTACCTGTCGATGTATTGACGCTTGGGAGGCGCTTGGCTGAGCGCCGCCTCGGCGAACCGGATGGATCGAGCCATCGCGGCTCCCACGACCCGCACTGTCGCTGGTTTCCCGGGGCTCGCGCGCTCCTTCCCGGATGAGCGAGAATGGGTCGCGATGGACAAGGTGCGGATCCGGGTCTACTACGACTTCGCGTCGACGCTGTGCTACCTCGCCCATCGGGTCCTGTCCGAGGTCGAGCCGGAGCTTCCCGAGCTGGGCGTGGAGCTGGAGTGGCGCCCGATCGATCTAACGATGGCCGCGCCGTGGGACCGAGGCGACTCGTTTGCGCCCGAGATCCGGGACTCGGTGCGGAACACCGGGCTGGCCTTGGGTCTCGATGTCGCGATGCCCGATCCCTGGCTCGACTCTCGCCCCGCATCTTCGATCGCACTCCGGACCCCCTCGGCTTCTGCCGAAGCGCGCTGGCGGCACGCAGTCTACGACTCGATCTTCGAGCGCAAGGCGCCCCAGCTGACGCCGCATCTGCTGGCACTCGCCAACGAGCTGGTCGGCCCTCAGTCACCACCCGATGACGATGGGTACGCACTGGTCGAAGAGTGCACGCGCGAAGCGATTGCGCTCGGAATCACCGGCGTGCCGACGATGCTGCTCGACAACTGGATGGTCGGCGGGGTCTACGACGGCCCATCGATGATTGCGATCCTGCGTCATTTGTCCGAGCAGTATCGTGAGCTCGGCACCAGCGTCGTCAACTGACCGGGGCCCGCTGGAGCCTCGGCGACCGCGACGCGGAGTCGCTGGTTCTCGCCCAGGGTCCCGCGGGAACCGCCCCGTCGCGCCGGCAGTCCCCGACGGCGAACGATGACGAATCCATCATCGGCTGCGGCTACTGGCGCACCGTGTCCACCCATTGAGCGCACACTTGACGCGTGCCCTCTGGATCGCGGGTCATCGCCGCGGTCGAGAACTCCGCAATCTCGCCCCGATCCAGACCGGCTTGGCGCATTGCGGCGCGAATCGCCGCCACCAATAGCAGCGGGTTGGGCGTTCGCAACGGCACTCGGATGCTGGGATAACGGACCATCGTCCCCGCGGAAGACGCGAAGCAGCTGCTGTCGTCGAAAGCCCATGCAAAGACCCTGCCGGCCGCTACGAGCGTCAAGGCCCTCCGGCGGCATCTCGTGGCGCCCCGTTGCGAACGCGGGACGCCGGACAAAAAAGCCGCGAAACAGCGGACCCGACATCCGGGAGTCCACCCACGCGTCACTGTGCGGGTGGCCAACGACCCGGGCCGTTTTGGCCTGGCATCGAAGCGAGCCGGTCCAAAATGGCCGCGCTCGATCCAAGAATCCGTGGGCCGCGCCGGCCGAACCCGGCCTCCGCGTGGGACCGTCGTTGAGGACCCGCAGACTTGACCTTGGGCGCCGAGTTCCTGATCCCACGAAACTAGAATCGACGCGCCGTGCGCCAACCCGACCGAACCGAATCACCAGTCCGACTCCCCCGAGGTGAGCCATGACCTACGACTACGATCGCCTCGAGATCGCGATTGATCGCGGCGTCGCGTTCGTCACCGTCGACAACCCGCCGCTCAACGTCATCACCCTGCCGCTCTACGAGCAGCTGGTGGCAATGACCGCCGAGGTCGAAGCCGACGACTCAGTACGGGTGGTGGTGCTCGGAAGCGCCGACCCGGACTTCTTCCTCGCCCACTTCGATGTCGAGGTGCTGCTCGCCCTCGACGTCTCGACCCCGGCCCAGCGCGCGACCGAGCTCAATCCGTTCCACCAGATGTGCGAGCGGCTGCGCACCATGCCCAAGGCGACGATCGCGATGATCGCCGGCCGAGTCGGCGGCGGCGGCAGCGAGATCGCGTTGTCGTGCGACATGCGCTTCGGCGCGCTCGGTCGCACCACGATCAACCAGATGGAGATCGCTCTCGGCATCCTGCCGGGCGGCACCGGCACCCAGCGCCTGCCACGCCTGGTCGGACGCGGCCGCGCTCTCGAGATCATCTTGGGCAGCGATGACCTCGACGCCGAGACCGCCGAGCGCTGGGGCTACCTGAACCGAGCCTTGCCGCCGGAGCGCCTCGCACCGTTCGTCGAGCGCCTTGCCTATCGCATTGCCGCCTATCCCGCCGACGCGGTGCGCCTCGCCAAACAGTCGGTCGGCAACGCCGAACTGCCGCTCGCAGAAGCCCTCCTCGAAGAGGCGCTGCTGTTCCAGCAGAGCCTGCGAACTCCCGGCGCGCGAGCGGGGATGGCAAGGTTCCTCGAGCTCGGGGGCCAGACCCGCGACGCCGAGCTGCAAATGGGCGAGCTGTGCTCGCGGCTCTGGGCCAGCGACTAGCGCCGGCCGACACCGGTCGCTGTACTTGGCTACCGCGAGACCGCGCCCGTTGCACAGGCCGCAATCGCTTCCGCGATCACGCCTGGCACCTTGTCGTGGACCTCCCGGGGAACCCGGAACGTGGTCATCCAGCGCAGCACCTCGAGGTCCTCGAGGGCGACCGCCACGCGTCCGCGCATCAGGGCGCGACCGCGCAGCAGCTTGACCGCTTTGACCAGGAAGCTGCGGTCGGTGAGCAGCGAGTTCGCCTCGGTGCAATCGTGCTCGACCACCAAGGTGCGGAGGATCGCCAGCAGGACCTCGCGCACTTCGACCGGCACCGCGATCCCAAACAGTCGATCGTAGAGATGGTCGATCGCCGGCCGATCGAGCACCGGCATGGGCTCGGGCTGCTCGACGATGTCGCCCTCGGCGAAACGATCGATCAGCGCTCGCGCCTGACCGTCTGAGGTCTGGATCAGCCCCCGCACCTGCAGTTGGAGAGCGAAGCGATCGAGGTTCGCCGGATCGAGCGGCTCGTTGTAGTACTCGTCGTCCATCGGGTTGCCGGTGGCGATCGCGACCATCAGCGGGATCCGGCGCTCGCCGAACTTGCGCTCGTTGAGCACCCGCAGCAGGACGTTCAGGGCCTCACCAGGGGCCCGCGAAATGTCGTCGAGCACGCACACCTCGGCGGTCAGAATGCCGCCGGGCTCGATGCGTTGGTGGATGCGCTCGCCTTCGCCAGGCAGTTGCTGGCGCTCGAGCACCACGTCGCCCACCAACTCGGCGAGACGGGTGTCGCGGTGGAGCTGGTAGAAAAAGAAATCGAGGCGCGAGCCGCGGGCGACCAGCTCGGCCATCCGGGTCTTGGCGATGCCGGGCGGACCCTCCAGGTACACGTGCTCGCGACACAGCAGGCCGAGGATGAGCGCCTCTTTGACCTCGTCGTGGCCGACCACGTGGCGATCGATGAGATCGCGCAGCGATCCGAGCCCCGGCTCGGCAGCGTCGGTTACGGCGCTAGTCAGGGTGTCTGTCACGGTGTCTGTCACGCTCGCTCCTCGAGGTCGACCGGCGCGCCGCCCGCCGACAACGCCCGAAACCGCAGACCTCCGGTCTCGCGCGACAGCTCATCGAGCACCGCCGGGCACTCGCCTTCACCGAGGTAGACGGTGTGGAGGTGAACCCCGAGCCGAGCGGCGAGAGCGCGCTCGCGGCGCACTTGAGGATCGCCCAGGATCGGCAGTCCGTCGGTGAGCATCACGAGGTGGCGATTGCGTCCGGTACGGCCCCGCAGCTCGCCGAGCGCGAGTCGCAGCGGCGCCTCGTAGTTGGTCTGACCGATCGCTCGCTGGCTCTCGGCAAGGCTCGCGAGCATAGCGTAGGAGCGATGCAGGAACCGACCGGCAACCGGGTAGGCACGCGCGCGGTGGTCGAACTCGACGTAGCCGACGCGAATGCGCTTGCGGGCGGCTGCGCGGATCACCCCGCGCACGATCTGCGCCGCCCAAGCGCTCTTGGGCCCGGCCATCGAGGCTGAGATGTCGCGCAGCACCACCAGCGCGCCGCCGGCGGCTCGACGCTTGCGTCGAAAGGCTCGCGCCGACCCCGGCAGCCGGCCCTCGATCAGCAGCACCGCATCGACCAGGTCGGCGTCGAACAGATCGTCGAGCCGGCGCATCGGACGGTAGCTCCGCGGCTGGCCGCCGGGGTCCGAGTCCGGATCGACCGACCCGCGCTCGATTCGTCCAGAGAGCGCTCGCATCAATCGCTCGACCCGCGCCACCAGCCGATCGGGGTCGATGACCGCGGCGGCGCTGTCCTCGACCCGGCTCGAGGTCGGCGCGGCGCCCGGGCGAGCGCGCGTCGGACCCGGCTCTACCAGCACCGCCTGGCGGCCTTCGGCGAACCCGCCGGCGGCAGGAACCTGAAGCCCGGGCGCCGGCTCTTCGGCGGGCTCGCCGAGGAGAGCCTCGAGACGCTCGGTGAGCGCGGCCGAGAAACGACGCGCGACCATCAACCGGAGCACCGCGAGATCGCCGACCCCGGTCTCATCGGCGCCGCGCAGCAGGGCGTGGGCGCGCATCAGATGGACGGCGTTGAGCGCGAAAGCGCGGTCGCTCAACAGCGCCAGATCGCGCGGACCGGCGTGCGCGCGGAGCTCGTGAAGCAGCTCCAGGTGGCGCTCCCGGACCCGGGCCGGCACCAGCATCGAGGACGCCTTCTCTTGGAGCCGGCGGCGGCTCGATGCGTCGAGCACGGGCTCGAGCGCCGCCCGCCGTCGCGGCGCATCCACCGAGCGGTCGAGCAGCTCGCGGGAGGACTCG
>JAQBHE010000259.1:0-4629 GCA_032128015.1 Holophagae bacterium | reverse complement strand
CTCTCCGGAGAGTCCGGGCCCCGACTGGGGTCGCTGACCTCGAACATCTCGACCAAGAAATCGGAGACCTGGCGCGCCGATTCCACCTCGGCGACCGCAATGCGCTCCGCACGGATCGCGCGGCCCAATGAAACCAGGACGCCAGCCAAGCCGATCACAAGCGCCATAGCTACCAACCCCGCCGCGGCCACACCGGCACGATGCCGTCGTGCGAACTTGCCGAGGCGGTAGCGCACGCTGGGCGGTCCGGCGAGCACTGGCTCGTCGCGCAGGTGGCGGCGCAGATCAGTCGCGAGCTCGGACACCGAGAGGTAGCGCCGGTTGCGATCGGCCTCGAGCGCCTTGAGCGTGATCCAATCGAGATCGCCGCGCAGCTCGCGCGCCCAGGCCGAAGGCTCGACTCCCCTCAGCCGAGCCTTCTCACCGCTGGAGCTCGACAGAGAACTGGCTCGTGTGCTCGGTCTAATAGGCCCGGCCGCGCTGTGCTCGGATTCTCTCTCGCCAGGCATTGCGCCGACCAGCAGCTGGTACGACAGAACGCCCAGCGAATAGACGTCCGAGCGCAGATCGATCGCCTGATGATCGCCGGCAGCCTGCTCCGGACTCATGTAGCCGGGCGTGCCAACCATCGAGCCGAGCACCGTATGCACCGGTTCGGAGGTCAGCTGCATCCCGACAGCCTTGGCGATCCCGAAGTCGATGACCTTGATCCGGGCCTCCGAGCCCTGGTCGCTGACCAGAATGTTCCCGGGCTTGAGATCGCGGTGCAGGATGCCTTTCAAGTGGGCATGCTGCACCGCTTCGCAAACCTGGAGAAACAGCTCGATGCGCTGCTCGGTCGAGAGCCGACGACGATCGCAGTACTCGGTGATCGGGGAGCCGGCGACCAGCTCCATGACGAAATACGGTTTGCCGTCTTCGGTGGCGCCGGCCTCGTAGACCTTGGCGATGCCGTCGTGGTCCATGAGAGCGAGCGCCTGCCTCTCGCCTTCGAATCGGCGAGTGATCTCGCCGGTGTCAAGGCCGGAGCGGATCACCTTGAGAGCCACTCGACGGCGCACCGGCTGCGACTGCTCTGCGAGAAAGACCTCGCCCATGCCGCCCGAGCCCAATCTCTCGAGTAGCCGGTAGCCGCCGATCGTGCGCTCGAGGCGAACCGGGTCGAGGCTGAGCGTTTCGTCCGCCTCGAACAACTGCGCGAGCTCGAGGGCGAGCGCCGAGTCGCGTACCCGAATCGCCCCCAGCTCTCTGTCGCGATCCGACGGCGCGAGCTCGATCAGACGCTGGAACTCGAGTTTCAGCTCGCGATAGCGGGCACGGCTGTGCCGCCGGCTGGGGTCTCGTCGGCTGGATCTTCGGGCCCGCTCACGGAGTGTCTTCTTGGACGCCAGAGGGGCTCGCGCCTGCCACCTTCAACTGATGGTTTAGCCAGGCTCTGGCCATGCGCCATTCTCGAGAAGGCGATCGCCTATCACCGCGAGGCCTACCGGATCACCCGCGCTGCCTACGACGAACAACTCGCTACCTTCGATCGAGTCGTCGACGAGCACGCGGCCCTCACCTCCGCTGCGTTCGACGTCTTCGGCGCTCACTATCAGGCCCGGCTGGCCGAGGCCCGCCTCCGCCAGCTCACCGCCGAGCGTTGACTCGCCGGTGGACGTCGGATCCGACCAGCAGTAGGATGACCGACGGGACATCAGAGAACGGAAGCACGACACGGGGGTGAGAGATGGCCGAGACACCCGCAACCGGTATCACCAAGACTCTGGCCAACGACGAGCGCGTCGCCGCCAAACCGGCGACCGTCGACACCGGAGAGTCGGCGATCGAGGGCAAGCCGAAGAAGAAGAGGAAGAAGAAGTACAGCCGCGGGCTGCGTGACATCCAGCGAATCGGCGAGGCCGCGTCCCGGGCCACCGAGCGGATCAGCCGTGCGGTTGAGGTGGGCCTCAAGAGCTACCGTCGTCGCACGAACAAGTCGGCCGGCAAGCGCCGTGACGGCGCACTGCGCGATGCCTTCGAGAACGCCGCGGTAGCCGCCGGCAAGGCAATCCGAGTATCGGCGCGAGCGCCGCGCGACCTCGCCAAGGGGCTCGACACCAAGGCGATGTGGCGGGGCGCGCGGCCGCTCGTCCGGTTGGCCGCGACTCCTCTCTTCCGCCGCTGAGCTACTCGCTCATCTCGCGAAGGCGCGACACGTCCGCGGGCGCCGGCCAGCAGAGCACTAGGAAGGATGTGCCTCTCCGCACGTCGAAGGCTCGGGGCGACTGGCGCCAGGTTGCCGGGTCGTCGAGCCGCTCGCCTCCGCTGCAGGGTTGCGTTCGGACGGCACGAACACGCTTCGGCTTGACTTCGATCCTGTGACCGAGAGCTCGATCAGCGGCACCGGTCACGGTCCCGTTCAGCGGGCAGTCGAGCGCGGTCTCGACCGCTGGCGTCGGCGGTCGGCGCCCGTCGATACCGAGCCTGCCAGCGCGGCCGGCAAAGATCCCCCAACGAACGGTCCGGGCGTCGAGCTTGTCCGTGCTTTGCCACGACGTCGTTTCTTCGAAGTGTCGCTCCCGGCGGAGCCCAAACGGATCCTCCTGACCGAGGAGACGTTCCGCGCCGGAGTCGTTCGTTCCGCGGCCCGGCTCGTCCGCCTGAGCTGGATCGGCCTCAAGCTCGCCATGTTGAACCTCGGAGATAGCCTGCGGAGACGCGGGTCGCCACTGAGCCGGGCCAGGCGCTTGCGGACCACGCTGCAGCACGCCGGCACCACCGCGATCAAGCTCGGGCAGCAGCTGTCGATGCGCATCGACTTCTTGCCATGGGAATACTGTTCGGAGCTCGAGAAACTGCTCGACTCGGTGCCTCCGTTCCCGGTGAACCTGGCGACCTCCGAAATCGAGGCGGCCACCGGTCGACCGCTCAGTGAGACTTTTGCCGCCTTCGATCCCGAGCCGATCGGCTCGGCTTCGGTGGCGTGCGTGTACCAGGCGGTGCTGCTCACTGGCGAGCGCGTGGCGGTGAAGATTCGCCGCCCCGGGATCGGAATCGACCTGGCCGCCGACCTGCGGGCGTTCGGCTGGCTGCTCGCCCTGGCTGAGCTGTTCCTGCTTCCTCCAGGATTCACTCGCAATTTCGTGAACGAGTTGTCGGAGATGCTGATGGGCGAGCTCGACTTCGGCGCCGAGGCCCGCTACATCGAGCTCTACCGGCGTCGGATCAAGAAATCCAAACTCAACTACTTGTGCGCGCCGAGGGTCTACCACGAGCTGTCGAGCCGGACCGTATTGGTCGAAGAGTTCGTCTCCGGCGTGTGGCTATCCGAGATGCTTGCGATCATCGAAAGCCAGGACCGGGAGGGTCTCGCCTACTTGGCGGCGAAGAACGTGAACCCCAAGCTGGTCGCGCAGCGTCTATTGCTGGCGAACCGCTGGGCCGGCTTCGAGGGTCTGCTGTTTCACGCCGACCTCCACCCCGCGAATGTCGTGGTCAGCGCCGGCAGCCGGTTGACCCTGATCGACTTCGGCGCCTGCGGGGCGTTCACCGAGAAGGAACGAACGGTGTGGCGACGGTTCATGGCCGCCCAGCGCAACGAGGACGTCGGGGCTATGGCCCGGGCCGCGGTGAATCTCATGGAGCCCCTGCCACCGATCGACGTCGATGAGTTCATCGCAAAGACCGAGGCACTGTTCTGGAAGGACCTCTATGCCTACAAGAGTAAACACTCCGAGTGGTGGGAGCGGACCTCGGCGCGGATCTGGATCAGCTTCTTGCGGATTGCCAGGAACTACAACATCCCGATGAACTTGAACAGTCTGCGAATGATCCGCGCCACGATGCTCGTCGATACCCTCGCCCTCCGGCTCCACCCCGACATCGACCAGTATGCCGAGTTCAGCCGTTACGAGGAGGGAGCCGGCAAACGAGCCCGCAAGCGCCTCGCCAAGAAGGTCCGAAGGACCTTCAGGCGAAGCGCATTCATCGAGCTCGAGCAGGCCTTCGAAAGCGGCCGCAGCCTGCTATACCGTATACAGCGCACCATCGACACGCCCATTTTCCGGTACTCGGACCTGATTGGCAAAGCCGCCTTCACCACGGTCGGCGTGTTGCAGTTCCTGTTCGCGGCGGCGCTTGGCACCGGTGCCGTTACCGTGGTCATTGCTGCTGTCCTGGCCGCCCGCGACCAACGGGTCGGCATTCCCGAGTTGCTCTGGAGCTATGTTCTACCCAGCCCCTATTACCTGGGGTTCATGCTACTCGCTCTGACCCTTTATGGACGGCGGCTACTCTACCGCCTGCGCGCCCGCGACATTTAGATCTGGAAGTTTCGAACTCCCGAGCTTGTTCGGCCGGGTCCTCAGCGACCGTCGGGGGCCCGGCTGGGCCGGAGGCCCGCTAGATTGTCGGCGCCTGAAGTCGGCCGCTACGTTCCGAGCGGGACCGCGGTGCTAGCAGCCCGTGGTGAAAGTCAGCACGCCCGCACGACAAGGCCTTTTTGCCTCGCCGATGGCCGAGAAGCCGGACGGCGGACGGAGTCGCGCTCTGCGTCGTGAACCGGCTTCTCGCCACCGGCTACGCTGCAAGTCCATGTCGCCCTTCGGGTCGCGGCGGCGCGGACCCATCTGCGGCGTCGGAGCTCCT
>JAQBHE010000258.1:0-10795 GCA_032128015.1 Holophagae bacterium | reverse complement strand
CCGGATCGACGGTGTGCTGTACCAGGCGATGGAACCGATCGACAAGCGCCACCATCAGACCATCGTCAGCCGGATCAAGGTCATGGCCGAGCTCGACATCGCCGAGAAGCGGGTTCCCCAAGATGGCCGTTTCAAGCTCCGGATGGGCGGTCGCACGATCGACTTCCGGGTCTCGATCATGCCGTCGGTGCACGGCGAAGATTGTGTGATCCGGATTCTCGACAAGGAATCGATGAGCCAGGAGTTCAAGAACTTGCGGCTCGACGTCCTGGGGTTCGACGCTGCGACCAATCGCAAGCTTCGCAAGTTCATCCGCGAGCCCTACGGGATGGTGCTGGTCACCGGGCCCACCGGCTCCGGCAAGACCACCACGCTCTACGCTTGCCTGTCGGAGATCCAGTCGTCGGAAGACAAGATCATCACCATCGAAGACCCGGTCGAGTACCAGCTGCGAGGGATCACCCAGATCCCGGTGAACGAGAAAAAGGGGCTGACCTTCGCCCGAGGTCTGCGCTCGATCCTCCGCCACGACCCCGACAAGGTGATGGTCGGCGAGATTCGCGACGAAGAGACCGCACAGATCGCGATCCAATCCGCGCTCACCGGACATCTGGTGTTCACCACCGTTCACGCCAACAACGTGATCGACGTCCTGGGCCGGTTCCTGAACATGAAGGTGGACCTCTACAACTTCGTGTCGGCGCTCAACTGCGTACTCGCCCAGCGCCTGGTGCGCCGGATCTGCGACCATTGCCAGCGGCCGATGGAGGTCTCCGATGCGCTGTTCGAGGAGAGCGGCCTCGATCCTGCGGCGCACCGCGACTGGAAGTTCTGTGAAGGCGCCGGCTGCGTCGAATGCAGCGGCACCGGATTCCGGGGCCGGATCGCGGTCTCCGAGCTGCTCGACTTGTCCGACCGCATTCGCGAGTTGATCTTGGACCGCCGTCCGGCATCGGAGATTCGCCGCGCGGCCAAGGAGGAGGGGATGTCGTTCCTGCGCGAGAGCGCGTTGCGCAAGGTTTCCGAGGGAGTGACGACGCTACGTGAGATCAACAAAGTTACCTTTGTGGATTGAGCGCGCCCTCCGGCTCGGGCCGCGGTCGGTGCCGCCGAACGTCTTCGCCATCGACTCGATGGCGCTGCGGCGGGCCCGTGTCGAGCGCGCGGAGTCGCGGCTCGAGGTCAGCGAGGTCGACACCTTCGAGCTCGAGCCCGGCGCCTTCTACGAAGGACCCCTGGGTGGGCCGTTGCGTGACCCTGCGGGCTTCTCCGCCCGGCTCGTTGCCATGATCGCGAACGCCGGCCAGCCGATCGAGCAGGCTTCGTTGGTGTTGCCCGATCGCTGGCTGCGCATGATGTTCGCCGAGATCACCGAGCTGCCCGAGTCGCCGGAGGCGCGGCTGGAGGCCTTGCGGTTCAAGCTGCGCCGGCTGCTGCCGTTTCGGGTCGAGGACCTGCGGATCAGCGGCGTCGAGGTGCCGCCGCTCGACGGTCAAGACGAGCCACGGCGGGTGCTGCTGTCGTTCGCGGTGCAGGCGTTGCTGGCCCAGCTCGAAGAGCTCTTCCTCGGCGCCGGGGTACGGATCGGATTGATCGCCAGCGAGAGCGTGTGCCTGTCGGCGGCGCTGCCGAGAACCGGCGCGGTCGGCCTGCTGCGCGCGACCGACGACGGCTACAGCCTGCTGGTCGTGGTCGATGGCGAACCCGTGCTCTATCGCTACAAGACCCTCAGCCCGGGCCTCACCGACGCCATCGGTGCCGTGGTGACCCAGGACTTCCGTTTGACCCGGAGCTTTCTCGAAGAGCGGCTCCCTCACTCGCCGCCGCTCCAGGTGTGGATCGGGTCTCATGAGCAGGCCCCGTGGCGTCGCTGGGTCGCCGAGGGACTCGGATCGACTCCGCGCGATCTCGTCAGAGAAGCGCTGCAGGCGGACCACCAGCTGGCGCCGGAGTTCGACGCTCTGGTTATCGGGCCGATGCTAGGCGCGGCGCTTCAGGAGGTGTCGTGAGGGAGACCCTGGGCTCGCGCCTGAACCTCGCGCAGCGACCTTTCGTCAACCGCACGCGGGTGCGGCGGTTTGCGGTGACCCTGTGGGTTCTGGCGCTGGCGTTGCTCCTGATCAACGGCTGGCTGTTTCTCGGCTATCAGTCCGACTCGTCCGAGGGCAGGGCCGAGCTGCGTCAGTTGCGGGAGGCGATGGCGGCCGCGGAGGCGAGCGCCCGCGATCTCGATCGCGAGCTCCAGTCGTTCGACCTCGCAAACCAGAACCTGCAGGTCACGTTCCTCAATCAGAAGCTGGCGGCGCGGCGCTTCCCTTGGGGACTGTTGTTCGACCATCTCGTCGCGGCCTTGCCTCGCGAGGTCCGGCTGACCAGCCTGGCGCCGCGAAACCGCGACCAGCGCCGCCGCGCCAGCGCCAAGCGAGGCGGCGCCGAGGATTCCTGGATCGTGCTCGAGATCGCCGGCGAGGCCCAGGAGGACGAAGCGATGCTGGCGTTCCTCGACGCGTTGTTCCTGCACCCCGCGTTCAGCGAGCCCAGTTTGCTCGGCGAAGCGAAGGCTCGCAACGGCGTGCTCACGTTCAATCTGGAGACCAAGTACCGGATCGTGCCGGGTCAGGAGCGCCCCGGCGAGCCGTCTCCGAGCGTCGATCCGGCGACCGCTTCCGGGCTCGAGAGCGGGGGTGGCCGTTGAACATCGAATGGCTCAAACAGCGCCGCTGGGTGTGGGGAGTGCCGCTGGTGCTGATCTTGGTCAATGGCGCTTTGCTCTCGACGTACCGGCTGATCTACGCCGGACGAGTCGCCCTGCTGCGCGGGCAGATCGGGAGGGAGGCGCAAGATCTCGCCGAGTTGGCCGAACAGTCCCGCCATCTCGAGACGCTGGTCGAGGGTGCTCGGCGCAGCCGTGACGGCGTCGAGCGGCTCTACCGCGAGTCGTTTGCCACCGAGGGCGAGCGGCTGTCGAGGATGATCCGCGAGGTCAAGGACCTGGCTTCGCGAGCGGGCTTGGTGCCGGCCTCGATTGGTTACCCGGAGGAGGAGCTCGAGGACCAGGGCTTGATCCAGCGCGCGATGGTGTTCTCGGTCGAAGGCGAGTACTCCAGCCTGCGCAAGTTCGTCAACCTACTCGAGATCGCGGACACCTTCGTGGTGCTCGAGGCCGTCCGACTCAACGAGTCGGACCCCAGCTTGAGAATTGGTCTCGAGCTGTCGACGCTGTTCGTCGGCCGCGACCAGCCAGCGACGGCGGCGCTCGCCGCGAGCGGTGAGCCGGCGGGGGGCGGCCGGTGAGCGAGCAGGCGCGAAAGTGGGTGCTGCTGGGTTTGCTCGTGGTCGTGATCCTGGCGGTCGGGGGCCGGCGACTCGGCGGTTGGCTCAGCGAGCGCGCGGGGACGAGCGGCCTCGGCTTTCCACGCGCTTCGGGCCTGGACTTCGAGAGCCTGGGCGCAGTCGAGGTGACGGCTCTCGATCTCGAGAGACTGGACGCGCCGCCGAGCGACCTCACCTTCGGGCGGGATCCCTGGCGTTACGGGCCGCCGCCCGCGCCGCCGCCGGTGGTGGTTCCGCCACGGCTGGTCCTTCAGCCGGCTGCGCCGGCGCCGGTTGTTGTGCCGCCGGTCGAGACCGCACCGGTGCCCCAGCCGCCGGCGATCGATGTCGAGTTCTTGGGCAGCTTCGGTCCGCCGAGGCGACGGATCGCGGTGCTCGCCGACCAGGCCGCGGTGTATAACGCTGTCGTGGGCGACGTGGTCAAGGATAAGTTCCAGGTCCACGAGATCGGCCTCGAATCGATCGACTTGACCTTCGTCGGCTTCCCCGACGTGCCGCCCGCGCGCTTGGCGATAGGTGGCTAGATCTCTATGAAGTGGATCTCTATGAAGTGGACCTCTATGAAGCCGATCTCTATGAAGTTGATCTCTATGAAGTTGAACTCCTTCTCGCGCGCCGCGGTCTGGATCGTTGTCGGCCTGCCGTGGCTCGCAAGCTGCAGCAACTACCACGGCTTTCGCGAAGCACAGCTGGCCGAGGCCGCTGGCGACTGGGACAAGGCCGTGGTCGAGTACCTCGACCTCGCCCATCGCGATCCGGCCAACCTGCGCGTCCGGGCGGATTTGCTGCGCGCCAAAGTGCAGGCCTCCCATCTCCACTTCGAGCGCGCCAAGCAGTACCGCGAAGTCAAACTCCTGAGGCCGGCGATGATCGAGCTCCAGCAGGCGGTGCAGCTCGATCCGACGAACCAGTACGCCCAGTCGGAGCTCGAGAAGGTGCGCGCCGAGGTCGCCGCCGCAGAGGCCGGGGAGGACCACCGTCGCACCCTCGCCGAGGTCAAGAAGCAGTCGGAGGGGTCGCGGCCGCAACCGCCGATCCTCAATCCGCGCTCCCCAGAGCCCATCGACCTCGACTTCCCAGAGCCGGTGTCGATGAAGAAGATCTATCAGGCGCTGGCCAAGGCGTTCGGGATCAACGTTTTGTTCGATCCCAACCTCCGCGACCAAGACATGAGCATCCAGCTCAAGGCGGTGAATGCTCAGACTGCTCTCGAGACGGTGATGCGCACCGGCCAGCACTTCTACAAGGTGCTCGACGAGCATTCGATCATCATCGTTGCCGATACTCCGCAGAACCGCCGGATCTACGAGGATCTGATCATCCAGACGTTCTTCCTTTCAAACTCCGACGTCAAGGAAGTGATGACCATGCTCCGCAGCCTGGTCGACTCGCGAAAGATCGCCGCCAACGAGCAGCTGAACGCGATCATCCTGCGCGACACCGTCGACAAGGTGAAGGTGGCGGAGCGGATCATCCAGTCCAACGACAAGTCCAAGGCAGAGGTGGTGGTCGACATCGAATTGCTCCAGCTCAACACCAGCAAGCTCCAGGATCTCGGGATGTCGCTCAGTTCCTACCAGGTTGGGGTGACTTTGGATGCCGGTGGCGGCACGGGCGACGACCAGCTGCCGGTGCGCTTCAACGATCTCCAGTCTTTGAACGCCAATAACTGGTTGTTGACCCTCCCGAACTTCCTCTTCGACTTCGTCAAGAACAGCACCGAGGCCCAGACCCTTGCCAAGCCGCAGCTGCGGATCAGCGAAGGGGAGAAGGCGCGTCTGGTGATCGGTGATCGGGTGCCGGTGCCGGTGACCAGCTTCAACACCGCCAACACGGTCGGCAGCAATATCGTGCCGCTGACTTCGTTCCAGTATCAGGATGTCGGCATTACCATCGAGATCGAGCCGCGGGTTCATCACAACGAGGAGATCTCGCTGGTGCTGATGGTGGAGGTCAGCAACATCGCCGGCAACGTTGGCGACCAGCCGATCATCGGCACTCGGATGATCGAGACCACGATTCGCCTCAAGGACGGCGAGACCAACTTCCTCGCGGGCCTGATCCGGTCAGACGAGACCAACAGCGATCAGGGAGTACCGGGGCTGTCCGAAATTCCTCTGCTGGGCCGGTTGTTCTCGAAGAAGCGCTCCCAGAATGCGCGGACCGACATCGTGCTGACCCTCACCCCGCACATCATCCGCCGCGCCGACATCACCCCCGAAGACTTGCTGCCGATCTGGGTCGGCACCGAGCAGAACGTGACCTTCCGTGGTGGCAGCCCGCGGATCGAATCGGAGGCCGAGGGCCCGTTCGAGGTCCAAGAGCCGACCGAAGGCAGCGACCCGGCGGAGGAGGTGCGACGACGGCTCCAGCGCTTGCCGCGCGGACTCCAACCTGGCCAAGGGGAAGGCGAAGAGCTTCCGCAGGGAGTCGGGGTTCCCGGGGTCGAGGGACAGCAGCCGCAGCCCGACACCGAAGAGCCGCCACCGTCGGGTGTCGACCTGGTGCCGGGGGTGCGGCGAAACCCGCTCGACCGCCGCCGTCCGCCGCCGGAGCTCTCGCGACTCGATGGCCTGCCGGTGGCGCCGGCGGGGGCTGCTGCGGGGGCACCGGTGTCGATGTTCGGGCAAGTGGCCTGGGCGAGCGTCGTGGCGTGGCAGCCGGGCGAGGCGCTCCGGGCGGTCCGAGCGGTTGCCGTATCGGCGAGTGAAGAAGAGGACCCGGCCGACTCGCCCGACGGGCCCGGTCCCGACCCTGACCCGCAGGATCCGACGGTCCGGGTGCAGTTGTTCCCGCTGGTCAAGGTGGTGAGCGCGGGCCAGGACTTCGAGGTCGAGGTCCGAGCGACGAGCCAGCTGCCGGTGGCCCACCTGCCGGTGCGTCTCGCCTATGACCCGAGCCGTCTCGACTGGCTGTCGGTGAGCTCCGGCGGCTGGCTTGGCACTGCCGGCGACGGCGAGGTGCTGGGCGCCGAGCCCCGGCCGGGCTCGGTGATCCTGGGTGCCAGCATGCTGGGCAACGCCGTCGGAGTGTCAGGGTCGGGGACGGTGATGCGGGTGCGCTTCCGCGCGATCGCCCCCGGCCCGGCGACGATCGCCTTGACGCGGGTGAATGCGCTCGCCTCCAACCTGGTCGATTGGCCGGTGGCGATCGAGGAGTCGGAATCGGTGTGGGATGTCCGCAGCATTGCGGTCACGCCAACGACCGAGCGCCCGCGACCGGCGGTTGCGAAGGCCGCCTCGTGAGCACGGGAATCCCCCTGCGCGATTCGCTGCGCCGCCTGGTGCGGGCGCGCGGCGGCTACTCGCTCACCGAGATGGTGGTGGTCGCGGCGGTGCTCAGCATCTTGGCTACCGCCGCGCTGCCGGTCGCGAAGTTCACGACCAAGCGAATCAAGGAGACCGAACTGCGATCGGCGCTGCGGTTGATGCGCAACGCCATCGACGAGCACAAGCGCTACAGCGACGCCGGCCTGTTGCCGATCGAGCTCGGCTCGGACGGCTACCCGACGGAGATCGAGACGTTGATCGAGCCCCAGGACATCGTCGGCCAAGTCGACAAGCAGATCCGGTTCTTGCGGCGGCTGCCCATTGACCCGATGACCGGCGAGGCAGAGTGGGGAATGCGCAGCAACCAGGACGAGCCCGACTCGACGTCGTGGGGCGGTGACAACTTGTTCGACGTCTACTCGCTGAGCGCGGGAGTCGGGCTCAATGGCGTCCCTTACGCGCTATGGTGACTCATGATGATGAACTCCAGATGGTAAACCGAACCCTCGCGGCGCGCGAAGACCGGCAGAGCGCCGATGACGACCGGCAGGGCGCCGATGACGACCGGCGGGGCGCCGGAGACCACCGGCAGAGCGCCGGCGGATTCACCTTGATCGAGCTGATCATCGTGATCGCGATCATCGGCATTCTCTCGACTCTCGCGCTGCCGAATCTTCGCGACGCTCCTCGGCGGGCGCAAGAGGCGGTGCTCAAGACCAACCTGCGCACGATGCGCGACGCCATGGACCAGTACTACGCCGACAAAGGACATTTCCCCGCGAATCTCCAGGCTTTGGTCGAAGACGAGTACCTGCGGACCATGCCCTACGACCCGATCACCAAGAGCACCGAGACTTGGATCGAAGTGCCTGCCGAGTTCGACGACGAAGCCGCCGAGACCGACTTCGACGAGACCGGCAATCCCGGGATCGAGGATGTCCACTCCGGGGCGGAGGGCGCGGCGTTGAACGGCACGCCCTACGCGGAATGGTGACCTCCCGGCATCGTCCTTTCTCCGACGCTGCGGCCGCCTCGGTTGGCGAGGCCGGCTACAACCTCGTGGTGCTGATGGTCCTGGTGACCGTGCTCAACGTGCTGTTGGCGGCGGCGGTGCCGGCTTGGAGCCACCTGGTGCGGCGGGACAAGGAAGAGGAGCTGGTCTTCCGCGGCATGCAGTACGCCGAGGCGATTCGGGTCTTTCAGCAGCGCCACGGCCGGCTGCCGGTCAAGCTCGAGGAGCTGATCGAAGTCGAACCGCGGTCGATCCGCCAGCTGTTTCCGGAGCCGATGTCGGAGCACGGCAAGTGGGGCCTGCTGGTCCAGGCCCAACCCGGTCAGGCGGCGCCGGCTCCCGGTTCGGCCGGGTCCGGTCAGCCACCAGCGCCGCCGCCGCCGAACCTTGCGTCAGGAGTTCCACCGGCCCCGGGTGCGGTCGCCGGGGTGGGATTCCCCGGCATGAATCGCGGCGCCGGCAGCTTCGTCGCGGTGCCACCTTCGACCGAAGACAGGTTTGGTCGTCCCCTTCAACAAACCGCCGGACCGGTGGTGGGTGTCTACAGCGTCGCCCAAGGGGAGAGCCTGCGCACATTCTTCGGGCGGCAGACCTACCGCGAATGGCAGTTCCACATCGGGCTGGTCCCGACCCCGGTGATCTTGGGCGGCGAGAGCCCGGTACCGCGGGTTCACTCCGGCTGGGTCGGCAAGCCGTTCCGCGAAGACCTGACGACTGGTGGTCCGCAGGCCGGGTCGGGACCCGCACCGGGACAAGAGCTCACCAGCCCGGATCGCCGTCGCGAGCGCTTGAAGCGATCGCCGCGAGGCACGCGGCCCGGGTCGAACTGAGCTGCCGCCTGGCGCCGACGAAGTGTCCGACGAAGTGCCACGGGCGCGGCCGCGGGTGCGGGTGCGCGCCCTGCGACTTCCCCACGCCGAGGATCTCGAGCCTCCCAGCCGAGGCTCGGCCCGGAGCGCTGGTCTCGACCTGCGAGCCGCGATCTCGGCGCCGTTGACCATCCACCCGGGTCAACGGGCGCGGGTGGCCACCGGTTGGCGGCTCGAGATCCCTGCCGGCTGGGAAGGCCAGGTGCGACCGCGGAGCGGTCTCGCGCTCGAGTTTGGAATCACGATCGCGAACTCCCCGGGCACGATCGACGCCGACTACCGGGGTGAGGTGGCGGTGTTGCTGATCAACCTCGGCGATGAGACGGTGACGATCGAGCGCGGCCAGCGAATCGCCCAGTTGGTGGTGGTGCCGGTCGCCGAGGTCACCTGGGACGAAATCGGTGAGCTGGGCGACCTCAGTGACCCGGGCGACCTCAGTGACCTGGGCGACCTCAGTGACACGGCGCGTGGCGAAGGCGGGTTCGGCTCCACCGGACGTTGATCCGTCGCGATCCGTCGCGGCTGGATGGCCGCCCTTGAAGTGCCGTCGTCGCCGCCGACTACAGCCGGCGCACCAAGACCCAGCCAGCGATGCCTAGCAACAGCGCGAGCAATCCCAGCGCCCACCCACCGAGGCTCGGAATCGCACTGGTCAGCGTGCCCGGACCGCCCTGGTCGACGATCCTGTTGTTGACCGCGAGGTCATCGTCGCCCAGCTGACCGTCGAACAGCTCGAGAGTAGCGGTGGCCGCAACGTTGCCCCCGATGGTCGTGGTGCCGAAGGTTGCGGGCAGGGTGTACCAGTTGAGGGTCGGATCGGTAGGCGTCGGACCGTACTTGCGATAGACCCGGTTGAACAGGCTGGTTTCGCCGTGGTAGATGATCGTCACCGAAGCCGCGAAACAGGGGATTTCGAAGGACAGCAAACCCTGTTCCTGGTCGAAGGATTCGATGCCGTTGTCGTCGGCGGGCAGCGTCGAAGGATGGATCGCGACCACCGCGGTATTGACGCAAGGGCCCGGGCTCGCAAAGCCCGGACTGTCGATCCGAGACGAGTCGCCTCCGGCGAGCGCGACCGCTCCCCCAGTGGTCACCATGGTGAGGTACTCGCCGGTGGTCGCGGAAGGCAGCGAGGTGACGTTGGACTGAATCGCGTCGGGCGTCGCATCACCGTTGCCGTCGCCGCCGTTCGGCGCTCCATTCTCGATCGCCGCCGGAACACCGTCGCCATCATCGATCACGGTCAGCATGGCGGTTGCCTTTCCGCTGTTGCCGTTCGACGAAGTCAGGTCACCCGTGGTGTTGGTGTACACCGCTTCGGCCGCGCTGGTGACGTCGACATCGACCTTGCAAGTCGCGGCGGCCGCCACGCTGCCCCCGGTGTAGGTGACTACCGCGGCTCCCGCGGTTGCGGTCAGGGTACCGCCGGTACAGGTGGTCGACGCATTCGCCGGGGTCGCGATCACAACTCCCGCAGGCAGGCTGTCGGTGAATGCCAGAGCGGTCGCGGCCAGAGCGCTCGCGGTGTTGTTGATGGTCAAGATGAGCTTGGTGGTGGAACCTACGGCGATCGAGGCCGCAAACGCTTTGTCGAAAGTCGGAGGCGTCGACGGTGGCGTTACGGTAAGGGTCGCCGCGGCCGTCCCACTGTTGCCGGAGGACGACGTGAGATTACCGGTTGTGTTCAGGTGCATGCCCACCGCGGTGCTGGTGACGTTGACGGCGACCTGGCAGGACGCCAAGGTGGGCACCGAGCTACCGCTGTAGCTGATGACCCCAGTGCCTGCAACTGCGGTCAGGGTACCGCCCGTACAGGAGGCCGACGCATTCGCCGGGGTCGCGATCACGACTCCCGCAGGCAGGGTGTCGGTGAATGCGAGAGCGGTCGCGAGGGCGGTGCCGGCGGTGTTGTTGATGGTGAAGGTCAGGGTGCTCGTGCCGCCGCTGATGATGCTGGCCGGCGCGAATGCCTTGGCGAACGTCGGTGGCGTCGACCCCGTGTTGTTGAGCGCAGCAGTAAAGACGCTGCGACCGTAGGTGGCGATCGCCAGCAGGTTGGTGGTCGCGTTGGTCTGGATGTCGATGACGGCGGCGTTGGGCAGGCCGTTGCTCATCTTGGTCCAGGTGGTGGCGGCGCTCGGCACACCGACGATCGCAGCGTCGGCCGAAGCGCCGAATGACCTTGCTCTCTGCTCTGGAACGTCACCGATTCGCACGGCGGTTGCGCCGTTGGTGTTGAGGAAGGTCCCGACGTCGGTGCCGGCGTAGATCTCGGTTGGGGCGTCCGGACGGATGGCGATGGCGTTGACCGG
>JAQBHE010000257.1:0-2605 GCA_032128015.1 Holophagae bacterium | reverse complement strand
CCTCCCGGGATCTGGGCAAAGATCAAGTGGTCGTCGTTGCTGATGCCACCGATCGAGTTGAACCAGTCGAAGGCGATCGCGAGGGCTTGCTCACTGCTCAATAGCGGCTGGCCGGGAAAGAAGTTGATGCTGGGGCCATCGTAGAACCAGCCAAACGCTGCCGGCCGCCCAGCGGCCGATGACGAGTCGGCGACAGTATTGGCGACCGCCGACACGTATCTGCCGAAGGAGGCGTTGACGATCCAGTTCGAGCGCTCATCAGGGGTCCAAGTTACTCCAACACGCGGGCTGATCTGCGTGTCCTTGGTGATGGTCTTGCCTTCTTGATCGGCGCCGTCGTTGGCGTCGTGGCGGACACCGAGGTTCAGGCTCAGCGAGTCACTCAAGCGCCACCGATCGTTGGCGAACACCGAGTTGGTCTTGAAGTGGGACCCCTTGCTGGGTCCGAGAATTGGATAGTACCCGAAGTAGGCGAGCCCACCGTCACTGACAGAGCCGATCACTGGATAGATGACGTTGTTGACAAACTTCGAGTCGTCGGCATTCATGAAGAAGCCGGTTGGCGATTGGAAGTTGTTGCTGGTGCGTTGGTCGTCAAACGTGTCATAGCCAAACACGATGTCGTGCGAACCGACGTTCTCGGTCGACAGGACGTAATTGCCTTTCACCAGGTAGTTCTCGTTCTCACGCTTGTCGCCCGCACCGTCGCAGACCGCGCAGAAAATCGGTTCGTTGTAGATCACGCCGTTGGTTTGGTCAAAGATCGGCGTTCCGCCCGCCAACGTTGTGTCCGACCCTCCAGCTGGCTCGAACCGGAAAGAGCGCTGCGAGTATTGGGCTTCAAGGAAGAAGCTGGAGGTCAAAATGCCAGAGTAGTGGACAGCAGTGAGGGTGTTTGGAAGCGAACGCTCATGGATGCCCGACAGATCGGCCATGAACTGCGTGAGGCCACCGTTGCCAGTCGTTTCCATATCCGTGATGTCGATGTAGGAGCCGGTGAGCCGGTGGCTCGCACTCGGTGAAAGTGTGAGCTTGCCCTCATACCGCTTTTGGTCGCGCGGCGCGCCCCAAGGAATGTTGAGGAGGTTGGTAACGCGAGTGGTGGTTCGTTCGAACTGGCGACCGGCACCGAAGAACCAGAGTTTGTCGCGGACGACACGGCCGCCGATCGTGCCCTCGAAGGTGTTGTTGACCTTGTCGTTAGCCGGCGGTGAGAAGCGATTGGTGCTGTTCCAGTTCTCGTTGTCGAGGTTGTCGCGCAAGCTGCCGTGGAAAGTGTTGCCGCCGGACTTGGTGATGGTGTTGACAACGCCGCCCGAGAACCGGCCCCATTCGGCCGAGATTCCCGATGTCGACGTCGTAGTCTCGGCGATCGCATCCTCGATGAACAGGGCGTTCGGCGTATGCCTGATGTTGTCCTCGACGACAACGCCATTGATCAGGAAAGAGTTTTCCCAGGATTGTGCACCGGATACCGTAGTCGCGTTGTTTGGGCCCGTCGCAGCTGTGCCAGCGGAGAGCGCGACAGCAGCCAGCTGGGTGCGGCCTGCGGGAAGCGCGTCGAGCGTCTCTTGCGCGAGGGTTGTGGAGTTGGAGGTGTCCTGCGAGATCGAAGTCCCTCGCTCACCCGTGACCTGAATGCTTTCAGAGAACGCCGTGAGCGAGATGTCGACATCGAGCCGAACCACCTGGGCGACGGTGACGCGGACCGTTCGAGATTGGGTTTCGAAACCGTCGATCTCGTAGGTGACCGTGTAGTCACCGGGCGGGAGGCTCGCGACGACGTAGGCGCCGTTGACGTCGGTATGGGTCTGACGCACGCCCTGGAGGGCGGGCGACGAGACCGACACTACGACGCCCGGGACGGCGGCGCCGCTGGCGTCGGCAACCTTGCCGTTTAGTCGGCCGGTCGGCAGACCCTGCGCCAAGAGGCTGCTGGCGGACGCTAGAACGAGCCCGCCGATCAAGAGAAACTTTGCGATGCACCGTGTCATTGTCTACTCCACTCTGCCGGCTCGCTGATCTTGCGTGGCGTTCTTGATGGGCGAGCAAGCCCGTAGGCCGCAGCAACAGCCGGATGCTCCCATCCAGCAAAGCCGACCTGGCCTGATTGAACTGAGCCGCCAACACGCTTGGCGGCTCTAGCTTTTGTAGGCAGCAAAGACGGTGCCAGGCTCAAACCGGTCTGATCAATCCCGTCATGGGTCGCCGGACACCAGGATTTTCGGCTTCTAGGCGCGTCGGTGTCGGTCGGCGTGAGCGCGATTCACCGTGGTCGAGACTCTTCCATTCAAATGTCTGAGCCGATGGGCCTCCAGTCGGATTCGGTGGGCTGGATCTGAGGTTGAATGATGAACGCCGATTGAGGTTCCACGCGAACAAGCGGGTTCTCGGCGAAAAGCAGCGCACGGTCGGGCCGGACGATGCCGCGGGCTGAGCGGCTCGCTCGCTACCCGCAGCTTCGTTCCTGAACCGATTCCACAACCTTGGCGGCGCTTGCTACCCGACCCGTCGCGTGCTTAGTTCACGTCGCTCCCAAACCTCGGCAGATCCGTGCAGTTGAATTCAAATGACTGAGAATATTCAAAAAGTTGAACATCGGCGG
>JAQBHE010000256.1:0-5265 GCA_032128015.1 Holophagae bacterium | reverse complement strand
GCTCGAGAATCGTCGAGTTCCCGGAGGTCAACTCGGCGGCTCGCTAGAGGTTGACCCGTGCGTCTTGAAGGCGACCCAGCCGATACTGCACCCATCCGAGAGAGTCCAGGTACGAACCGTTGTCGGGATCGATCTCGACCGCCCGGGTGATCAAGACCAGCGCCTCGTCGAGATGGAGACCGTTCTCCGCCCACATGTAGCCGAGGTAGTTCATGGCCTGGCTGTCGTCGGGTCGCAGGTCGAGAACGGTGCGAAAGTGCTGCGCCGCCGGTGCCATCCGACCGCTCCGCTCGTGGGCCTGACCCAGGTAGAAATGGAGCTCTGCCGCAAGGTCCGTCTCCCGTCCGGCGGGCGCGGCTGCCAGTGCCCGCTCGATGAACGGAATGCTGTCGTCGTAGAGCTGACGACGAAGGTAGAACTCCCCGGCGCCGACCAGCAGCTCGAAGCTCGCCCCCTCGCCGACCCGTTCGGCCAAGCCGGATCTCGCGGCCTGCTCTTCGCCGATGCGCATCAGCAAGTCGGCTCGCCGAAAGATCGTCGGAGGATGATCGCTCGCGGCGAGCTCCGGCCGCGCCAGGACCTCGAGCGCATCGGCGCGCCGACCCATGTCGAGGAGGACCTCGACGCGGGTCAGCAGCAGACCGGACGCGGGCCCCTTCTCCTTCTCTTCCTTGCGCAGTACCCCGAGGGCGCGGTCGAGTTTGCCGAGCTTGCGGAGGGCTTCCACCTGCCACGCCAGCGCCTGTTCCGCCTCCGCAGAGTCGCCATCACCCCGCAGCTCAAAGGCGAGCTCGATCACCCGCTCCCAGCTCTCTCGTCGAGCCTCGAGTCGCAGCAGCGTCTGCAGCCACGGCCCCCGAGACTCGGCGCCGCGCTCGAGTTCGGGCCGCGCGAGAATGGTTTCGGCCAAAGCGGCCGCCTCGTCGAATCGGCCGTCGGCTTCCAGGATTCCGACCAGGAGCTCGGCGGGGCGCGGCTCGCCCGGCCGTCGATCGAGAAGCTCGCGGAGGGCGGTGATCGCCAAGTCGCTCTCACCGCTCTCGGCCAGGATCTGCGCTCGCAGCAGTACCAGCTCGGTCGGGCTGTTGGACGTCGTCGCAGCATCGACCAAGGCACGTGCCCGCGCGAGGTCCTGCTGTCGCTTCGCCGCGGTGGCTCGCGGGGCGCTAGCGCGCCGAAGGTACTCGAGCGCGAGGAACCCCTGCACCTGCGGATCCTGGTCGGCTCCGGCCCCTTCGAGGAGCTCGATGGCTGCGGAGTGATTGCCCTTGTCGCTCTCGATCTCCGCCAGCGCCATCCGGCTCTCCAACGACTCTTGATCGAGCCGGAGCACTTCCTCGAGCACTTCCTTGGCGCGGGCCTGGCGACCGGCTCGCTGCAGCCCATCGATGAGCAGCCGCTTCAGCTGCCGGTTGTCGGTGTGCCTCCGGACCAACTCCTCGAAGACATCGGCAGCGTCTCCCCAACGTTCGAGGCTCTGGTAGATCTGGCCCAGGGCAACCATGCCCTGGAGGTCGCCAGGAGCCTCCCGCCGCAGGGCTTCTAGGGCGTCGAGGGCCCGCGCTACCGCTTGCGGGTCGCGCCGGCCAAGGGACATCTGGATACGGCCAAAAGCGCGCAGGACATCCACGGACTTCGGAGCCAACGCGCGCGCCCGCTCGATCTGGTCGGCTGCCTGCCCCAGGCGCTGGGCCCCGGCGAGCAGCTCGGCATACTCGAGACGGAGATAGGCGGCGTCAGGCTCCGCGGCGACTGCCTTGTCGAACTCGGCTGCCGCAGCATCGACCTCGCCGTCCGCCGCCAGCCACTTCGCCAGAGTGAAATGGTAGGCACCGCTGGCCGGATCGACGGCCGTTTCGCTGCCGGATCGAGTCTCGGCGCCGACCAACGGCTGACCCGAAAACGCGGTGAGCAGAATGATCAGGACGGGCAGGATGTGCAGGAAAGGCGGGGTGTTCTTCACGGTCTGAGGGTATCAGCGGGTTCATCTCTTTACAAGCGCTAGACGCCGCCGGTATAATCGTGAGTTCGCGCTCCAAGTGACTGTTGTGAAGGCATTTAGCGGACTGGTGGCTGAGCCCTCTCCTGGGCGCGCGCGGAGCAAGTAGCGAACGATGAAGCGCCTGGGTGAACTGTTGATCGAAGTTGGCTGGCTTCGCGCCGAACAGCTTCGACAGGCGCTGCGCACCCAGGAGATCCTCGGAGGCCGGCTGGGAACTTGCCTCCTAGAGCTCGGCGCACTCGACGAGGAACAGCTGTTGCGGGCGCTTTCCCATCAACTCGGCGTGCGCTCCGCCCGCCTCAAGGACCTCGACAACATCCCGGTGGAGGTGTACTCGATGCTGCCGCGTGAGGTAGCGGTCCGTCAGCGAGCCGTGCCCTTTCGGGTCCTTGGTTCCGAGGTCTACGTCGCCTTGCTCGACGTCCACGATCGGCGCACTCGCGAAGAGCTCGCCGCCGCGATCGGTCGGGGAGTCTCGGTGCATGTCGGCAACGAGGCGAGGATCCTGGCGGCGCTCGAGTCCTGCTACGGCGAGCCGATGTCCGAACGCTTCCGCCAGCTCCGGGCAGCGCTCGACAGCCAAGCCGCGGCGGCGCGGCGTCTGGGCGCTCGCGAGCCGACCTACGATTCGCTCGAGTTTCCCGCGCCGATTGTTCCGCCGCTGCCGCCTCCCTCACCGCAACCCGATCGCGGACAACCGCGGGCTGCGCAGGCGCGGCCGCCCGAAGACACGGTGGCTCCAGCCACCGCGGAAGCGGTGGTTACCACGCCGAGGGTGGCGTCGGAGCCCGATCGCATCGCCCAGGCCCTGGTCGCCGATCTCCTGAAGCAGTTCCGTCGGGTTCTGCTGTTCGCCGCCCGCCGCGACGGTCTTCATGGCTGGGCGGGGGCCGGCGAGTCATTCGACGTCGAAGGATTTGGTCTGCTCTCGTTGGCGGCGCGCGAACCTTCGATCTTCATGAATCTCGACGCTGCAACACCGTACTATCGTGGGCCGATGCCAGCGCTAGCGAGCCATCAACGAATCGCGGCTTGTTGGGGAGGGGGACTGCCGAACGACTGTTTGGCGGTGCCGCTGCGCATTCAGAACCGGCTGGTGGCGGCGGTGCTTTGCGAGCCGGTTCCCGGCGTGACGGTGCCGGTCGCCGAGATCGAGGCTCGCACCCTCGCGGCCGCCCGCGAGCTCGAGGCGTTCATTCTACGCAGCAAGGCGATCGCGGCCGCCGCTAATTGAGTCGGAAGTTCGGTCGGTCTCAGCTGATTCAACGTTCGTTCTTCTCTTGGGAGTCACCATGATCAAAGCCGACATCGTCAACCGGGTAGTCGAGACCTCGGAGGTTTCGAGGGGTACCGCGGCGGTCGCGGTCGAAACCATCATCGACGCGCTCAAGTCGGCCCTCGGTGAGGGCAAGCGGATCGAGCTGCGTGGTTTCGGGGTATTCCAGGTTCGCGATCGCAAGCGCGGTGTCGGCCGCAATCCCAAGACCGGAGTCGAGGTTTCGATCACCCCGGGAAAGACCGTTCGCTTCAAGCCCGGCAAGGAGCTCAAGAACCTCTGAGGAACGCGTGGACGGCGCTCCCGGGCTCTACCCCGGCGCCGGGATTCTTGACGACGGCTCGGAAGCGCCGAACTCGAGGTGGAACGTCACCGGGCCGTCGTTGACCAGCTCCACCGCCATCGCCTCCCCGAATCGGCCCTCGAGGACCTGCAGGCCGCTCGCGCGGAGGCGAGTCACGAGATCGCCGAGAACCGCGATCGCGACCGCACGAGGCGCTACCCCCGAGAACGAGGGCCGGCGTCCGCGTCGCGTCGAGGCCGCCAAGGTGAACTGGGGCACCACCAGGATCTCGCCGCCGTGCTCGACGACATTGCGGTTCATGTTGCCCGCTTGATCGGGAAAGACCCGCAGTCCGAGCACCTTGTCGGCAGCGGCGGCCACCGCCACCGCGTCGTCCTCTGCTTCGACTCCCACCAACAAGAGCAAGCCGGACCCGATCGTCGCGACGTCTATTCCTGCGACCCGAACCGAGGCTCGCTCGACCCGTTGCAAGACAATCCGCACCGATTCCGTCTCTTGATGCCGTGGACCGTGGTGATGGCGCTTCGACTGCCACGCCGGGCCCGGAACCTGCTTGCCGGAGCGGGGGCGGCAGTGCTCGCCCATGATACGTTCGGCGGCGCCATTTGACGTCAAACGGAGGGAGGCAAGACGATGATCAACAAGGTGATTCTGGTCGGCAATCTCGGCCGCGATCCCGAGATTCGGACCATCCCGTCCGGTCAGTCGGTCGCAAAGTTCAGTCTCGCCACTACCTCGCGCTGGAAGGACCGGGAAGGCAACCGCCAGGAGCGGACCGAGTGGCACAACATCACCTGCTGGGGACGCCAAGCGGAGATCGCCGGTCAGTTCCTCACGAAGGGGCGCCAGATCTACGTCGAAGGCCGCCTTCAGACCGACTCCTGGGAAGACAAGGAGACCGGCAAGAAGATGTACCGCACCGAGATCATCTGCGACAACTTCCAGATGCTCGGACAGCGCGGCGACGCGTCCGCCGGGGGAGCGCCAGCGCGCGCGCCCGAGGACTCGAGCTTCGATCCCGCGGCCGAAGACGACGACATCCCATTCTGATCCGAACTGAGCGGGGCGGGCTCGGCCGCGCTCGGGCTATGGCTCCCCCGGTTTCGGCGGACCGACTCTCGACTTCAGGGTGTGCAGCAGGTTGAGCGCGGCGAGCGGAGTCAGCTGATCGACGTCGAGCTCGCGGAGCACCGAGACCACCACGGTCTCCGCCGAAGGGAACAGCGCCATCTGCCCGGCGACCGCTGGCGGCGCCGAGTGACCGCGCGCCAGCTTCGACCGGCCGCTCAGATCGAGCTCCTCGGACTCGAGGTTGGCCAGCACCTCGCCGGCCCGAACCAGCACCGATTCGGGCAGACCGGCGAGACGAGCGACGTGGATGCCGTACGACTTGTCGGCGCGACCGGGGGCCAGCCGGTGAAGGAACAAGATCCGATCCTGCCACTCCTTGACCAGCATCGTGCGGTTGACCACCCGCGGCAGCAGCGTCGCGAGCTCGGTGAGCTCGTGGTAGTGGGTGGCGAAGAGGGTGCGGGCTCGTGATCGCTCGTGGAGATGCTCGACGATCGCCCACGCCAGCGCCAGGCCATCGAAAGTCGCGGTGCCGCGGCCAACCTCGTCGAGGATCACCAGGCTGGCGGGGGTCGCGTAACGGAGGATGTTCGCGGTCTCGATCATCTCGAC
>JAQBHE010000255.1:0-3021 GCA_032128015.1 Holophagae bacterium | reverse complement strand
CTCGTCAGGCCTGCCGACCTCGACCAGTTCCTCGCGTTCGAGCGCCCCGAAGTGCTTTCTGGCGTAGTCGCCGATGGTGCTCTTCGCGAGCTTCTCGTGCTCCTCGAGCGCCAGCCTCCGGGTCTCGGAGTCGATCAGCGGCGGCATCCGGTCCTCGACCGCGTAGACCAGCAACACCCGGCTCCCCAGCCGCTTCGCCAGATCGGCTGCGGTACTCATCGCCATCTCGGCCCCGTCCGAGCAGTCGGTCGCGACTAGCATCGTCTTGTAATCAGACATCGATCCGTCCTTCCTCGCACCGAGGTCGGCGCGGTTTCGATCTAGAAGTCTAAGATTATCCGCGGGCGGCGGTTGCGCTATCGGCGGAAACCGATTGCAGCGCCTTCTTCACCCGCCGTGCCACCACCTCAGGGGTCAGGAACTTCTCGAGGAACTCGACCGCGCCGCCGCGCAGCGCCGCCACCGCGGTAGCCACATCCGCCTCGCGGGTGAGGAACACGATGGTCGCCCGAGATCCCAACTCGACGAGGCGTCGTTGGAGCTCGAGTCCATCGATTCCTCCTAGTTCGACCTCGGTGACCACGCAGTCAGGGGCTTCCCGCCAGTTCTCGAGAAGGTCCTCGGCCGACGAGAACCCGCGCGACTCGAGCCCCTCGGCCTCGAGGGCCGAGAGCAGGCTTCGCCGGCTGCGGTCGTCTGAATCGACCACCCAAACCCGGCCGGCCCTGCCGCCACGCGGCACTCGCCGTGGCATCGCCGAACGACGCGGTCGATCTGAAGCCCGCTCGCCCATGACGACAGGCTAGGTCGGACCTGCACAGCCCGAAAGTCGGGGTTTCGCCTAGCGTCCCCTCGGTTTTCCGCGACTCGCTTCAATCGGTGGCCGGCGACGCCGAGTCGTCGCTGCCGATCGCCATCGCCATTCGCACCAGGTCGGCCAGCGAATCCGCCTCCATTTTGGTCATCACCTGGGCGCGATGGATCTCGACGGTGCGCTGGCTGATCCCCAGTTTGCTCGCGATCACCTTGTTGGCCAGGCCCTCGACCACCAGTGCCATGACCTCGACTTCGCGCGGGGTCAGCCGCTGCTGGCGCTCACCTAGCTCTTGCAGCCCGGTCGCCGCATCGCGCCGATCGGCTTCGCTCGCCAGCGCCGCCTGAACCCGGTCGAGCAGGTCCTGGTGGGAGAACGGCTTGGACAGGAAATCGGTGGCGCCCGCCTTCATCGCGCGCACCGCCATCGGCACGTCGCCGTGGCCGGTGATGAAGACGATCGGCAGCCGCGAACCGCGACGGTTGAGCTCGGACTGGAGCTCGAGTCCGCTCATCCGCGGCATCCGCACGTCGAGGACCAGGCAGCCGGGTGCCGCGGTATCGTGGCCCTCGAGGAACTGGAGAGCCGACGGGAAGGTCTCGCAGGCGATGCCGACCGAGTCGAACAGCACTCGTAGCGAATCGCGGAACGCCTCGTCATCGTCGACCACGAAAACCGTCTGACCCGTCGCGTTCACGGTCAACCTCCTGCGCTCGTTGGCGCCTGTTCGTCGTTTCCGTCATCGTGATCGACCGGCAGGTCGAAGTAGAAAGTGGCGCCCTCGCCATCGCGGTTCTCGAATCCCAGCTCGCCGCCATGCGCCGAGACGATCGACTGGCAGATCGACAAACCGAGCCCCATGCCCGAGGTCTTGCTGGTGAAGAAAGGATCCAGGATCTGGTCGAGGATCTCCGCCGCGATCCCCGGCCCATGGTCGGCGACCGACACCCGGATATTCTCGCCTCGCCGTTGGCTGCGAACCTCGATTCGATCCCCTTCGACCCCGGCGTTGACCATCGCCTCCATGGCGTTGCGCAGCAAGTTGAGCACCACTTGTTGGATCTGGATCTCGTCGATCGAGACCGCTGGCAATCCGGGATCCAGGTCGAGCTCGATGCGCACGCTCTGGAGCCGGGCCTCGATCTCGGCGAGCCTGAGCACTTCGCAAATCACGTGGTTCAGATCGACCGATGCTCGCCCGTGCTCCCGGCGCCTAGCGAGCGCCCGCAACCGGCGGATGATCTCGCCGGCGCGCAACGCCTGGCCGGCGATCTTCTCGACCACTTCGCGGTGGCGCGCCGGGTCGAAACGACCCTGGTCGATGAAACTCAGCAGCGCCTGGCTGTAGTTGGCAATCGCTCCGAGCGGTTGGTTGACCTCGTGGGCGATTCCCGCGGTCATCTCTCCGAGCAGGCTCAAGCGGTCGACGTGGGCAAGCCGCTCCTGGATCTCGAGCGCCGCCCGTTCGGCGGCGATCTGCTCGGTGCGGTCGACCATCTGGATGACCAACCGTATCGGCCGCGCCTGCTGGTCGTGGATCGTCGACGCGTGGAGGCTGCCGTAGCGGACCTCGCCGTCGCGACGAACACATCGATGTCGGACCTGGAACGCCGGCCGCTCCCCGCTCGTCAGGCTGCCGAGTAGCGACTCCACCTCGGACCGATCGTCGGCATGGCAGAGCTCGACAAACCTCCGGCCCAAGAGCTCCGCGGCGTCGCCGCCGTAGAGCCGCGAGCAGGCATGGTTGACGGTGCGGAAGCGGCCCTCGAGATCGAGGGTGGCGGTGGCAACCAAGGCGTTGTCGTGGGCCCACCGCAGCTCTTCCTCCCGCTGGCGCAGCTGCTCCTCGAGCGCCTTGCGCTCGGTGATGTCGCGTACCAGGCCGACAAAAAACCGACGCCCGCCCAAGCGTCCTTCGCCCACCGAGAGATCCATCGGGAACTCGCTGCCATCGCGGCGCCGGCCCACGACCTCGCGGCCGATACCGATGATCTTGGCATTGCCGGTCTCGAGGTACCTCGAGAGAAATCGATCGTGATCGCGGGCGTAACCCGCCGGCATCAGAATGCTGACGTTGCGCCCGATCAGCTCCGAGACCCGATAACCGAAGATCTTCTCGACGGCAGAGTTCACGGTCTCGATGGCGCCGACCTGGTCGATGATCACCACGGCGTCAACCGTCGCCTCGAGGGTCGCGGCAAAGCGCT
>JAQBHE010000254.1:0-3633 GCA_032128015.1 Holophagae bacterium | reverse complement strand
TGGCTGCGGTTTCGGGAGCGGATGGGCAGGCGCGCCACGATGCGAGGCCGCGGTTCTCGTGGCGAATGCTGTGCTCGGGGCGTGGAGCGCTGGCTAGGCGGCCCGCGAGCGAGAGCCTTTGCCGCGGAGTGCGGTCCGCCGCGGCTTCTGGTCTTCCAGGGGTCTCACCGTCGCCGGCAAGATACCAGCTGCTCGCGTTCGCGAACAAGTCGCGTCCACAGCCATCCACAGCCACACACAGCCAGACAGCGATGGAGTGGGCCGCTATTCCGGTTGACAGGCCCGGGATCACCGCGTAGCTTCTACCGGTCGGTCGGTCGGGGCCATTGGCCTTTGCCGATGCAGCCGGCATCGACCGAGTTCCCACCACACCCCGAGTCGATTCGTGGACCAGGACAAGCCGACCGAGATCTACCAGGCGGCGGCCCGGATCTTCTACGAGAAGGGCTACCACGCGACCTCGATCAACGAGATCGCCGAAGCGGTGCACCTGACCAAGGCCGGGCTGTACTACTACATCAAGGGCAAGCAAGACCTGCTCTACCGGATCATGGACTTCGCAATGACCACTCTCGAGACCGAGGTCGTGGCGGTCGCGGCGCAGGAGTCCGATCTCGTGGAGCGGTTGCGCCTGATCGTCAGCCGCCACGCCTACCTGATGACCCAGGGCGGCAGCGCCCTGGCGATCCTGGTCAACGAGATCGAGGGGCTCACCGAATCGCAGAAGAACTCGATCGTCGACCGCCAGCGGTCGTACATCCGGTTCTTGCGCGATACCCTCGGCGCGCTGGGAACGGAGGGAAAGCTCGGTCGCCTCGACCCGACCAGCGGTGCATTCGGGCTCCTGGGTATGATCCTGTGGATCTCACGCTGGTTTCGCGCCGATGGCCAGCTGAGCGCCGAGGAAGTGGTCGACCAGGTCACCGAGATCGCGCTCTCGGGGGTCTTGGCCCACCCGCAGTCTTGAACGAGAGATCTTGATCCAGTCATAGCATTCGGCGCGCAGAGCGAAGGAGACAGTTTGTGAACATTCTGGTGTGCATCAAGCAGGTCCTCGACCCGGATCTGCCGGCGCGCGACTTCAAGATCAACCGCGAACGGCTCGAGGCCGAGCGCGGCGGCGCCAACCTGGTCACCAACATCTTCTGCGAGAACGCGCTCGAGACCGCGCTGCAGCTGCGCGAGAAGTCCGGCGGCGGCAAGGTGACGGCGCTTTGCTACGGGGGCAGCGAGGCCGAGGACTCGCTGCGCAAGGCGCTGGCGATGACCGCCGACGACGCGGCGCTGGTGGTACGCGAGGGCGCGTCCAACCCCGATCCCCACGCGGTCGCTGCGGTGCTGGCGGCGGCGATTCGCAAGCTCGGCGAGTTCGACTTGATCCTGGTCGGCCGCGAGTCGGGCGACTGGGGGGTCGGCCAGACCGGCGGTCTGCTCGCCGAAGCGCTCGGACTGCCGGCCCTCGGCTTCGTTGACTCAGTCGAGCTCGGCGGCCCGGGACTGGTGCTCCGGCGCCAGACCGACGCCGGCACCGAGACCGCCGAGGCGGCGACCCCGTTGCTGGCATTGATCACCAACAACGAGTTCAACGTGCCGCGGATCCCCAAGACTCGCGACGTCATGATGTCGTACCGCAAGCCGCTCTCGAAACTGACCCTCGCCGATCTCGGACTCGCTGGGGACCCGGCCGTTGCCGGTGACTCCTACTACCGAGTGGTCGACCTCTTCGTCCCCGCGAAGGACGTGCGGTGCGAGCTCGTCGAGGGCGATTCCCTCGACGAACGAGTGAGTGCCCTCGCCCGTAAGATCCACGAGATCGCGGCAGCGGCCAGCTGACGCGCAGAACCGAGGGAGCGGCAGAACCGGGAAACGCAGGACCGAGGAAGCGGTAGCAAAATGAGTCAAATGAGCGTCGTCAAGATCTGTCTATTCGGGAGCTTCGGGTGGGACCGGGGTGCTGTGGGAGTGGCCGGCGCTGGCCGACGACTCGCCGATCAGTTGGGTGGCGAGCTGCACGCGGTGGTCCTCGGACCGGCGGCCGACGAGTTGCGCGCGGGTCTGGCCGAGATCTCGCAGCGAGTGGTGGTCGCCGGCCAGGCCGAGCTTGCCGAGTACCAGCCGGATGTCGCGCTTGGGGCCCTCGCCGAGCTCTGCCGGGGCGACGGAGTCAAGGCGGTGTTGCTTGGCAACGACACCTACAGCCAAGAGCTGGTGCCGATGCTGGCTGCCCGGCTGGGCGGCAGCTCGATGGCCGACGTCCAACAGATCGAGGTCGAGGACGGCAGAATCCGCTGCACGCGGTCGGCGTACGGCGGCAAGGCCTCGGCGGTGTTCGAGCTGCGCCGGGATCCGGCGGTGATGTGGGTGCGATCGCGGGCGCTCGCGCCGGCCGAGCCCACGGGCGCCGCCGGGAGCGTCGAAGAGACGACGATCGATCTGCCCACGCCGCGGATCAAGATCACCGGTCGCCAGCAAGAGGAGCAACAGGGGGTGCGTCTCGAGGACGCAAAGCTGATCGTCTCGGGCGGCCGGGGTTTGGGAGGTCCCGAGCCATTCGAGAAGGACCTGCGCGCGCTGGCCGAGGTCATCGGCGCCGAGCAAGGAGCGTCACGGGCGGCCTGCGACGCCGGCTGGGTGCCGCCGAACTGGCAGGTCGGACAGACCGGCAAGAAAGTGGCGCCCCAGTTCTACTTGGCGATCGCGATCTCGGGCGCTAGCCAGCACCTCTTGGGGATGGGTGATTCCAAAGTGATCGCGGCGATCAACACCGACGCCGAGGCTCCTATCTTCAAGCACTGCAGCTTCGGTATCGTCGAGGACTACAAGAGGGTGGTGCCGCTACTCACCGAGAAGCTCGCCCAGCTGCGAGGCTGAGCGACGACCGGGGTCATCGACTCCGAGCAGGCGAAAGCGGCGCCTGCGGAGGTACGGCATGAATCCAGCGACGGCGACCCGAGAAGTCTTCTGGAATGTCCCGTACTACGGGCTGATCTACCTGCTCCTGATCCCGACCCTGGCGATCGCCGGCTGGGGGTTCTATCGGCGGGTTCGACTGTGGCGGCTGGGTCAGCCGGCGGTGCGGTTCGATCGCCTTCCCGAACGCTTGCGGCTGTTCTCGCGCAACGCCCTCGGCCAAGGTCGAACGATCCGCGACCGCTACGCCGCGGTGTTTCACACCGGCCTGTTCGCGGGTTTCTTGGTGCTGATCGCCGCCACCACCGTGGTGTTCATCCACGAGGACTTCAAGATCTCGATCATGCAGGGGGCCTTCTACCTCTACTTCCAGTCACTGATCGTCGATGTGTTCGGGCTCTACGTGCTGATCGGGGTGGCGCTGGCCGGCGCCCGACGCTGGTTCAGCCGGCCGCGCAAACTGGTCTACAACGATGAGTCGACCTGGATTCTGGTCGCGATCTTCGCGATCGCCGCCAGCGGTTTCTTGGTCGAAGGCTGGAGAATCGCCGCGACCGCGGACCCGTGGGGTGGCTGGTCGCCGATCGGCTACCTGGTCGCCCGAGGCTCGGAGGCGTGGCTCGGGGCCGATACCCTGCGCGCCGCTCACCGCGTCACCTGGTGGCTGCACCTGGGAATGTCGTTCGGATTCCTGGCCTGGGCGCCCTACACCAAGATGGCCCA
>JAQBHE010000253.1:0-5264 GCA_032128015.1 Holophagae bacterium | reverse complement strand
GCCTTCGGGGATCTTGAGCTTGACGTGGGTCGGGAAGGCTGCGCCGCCGAGACCGACGATTCCGGCTTCCTGGATCGCGGTCAGGATCTCCTCCTTCGTGGCGCGCTCGAGCGAACACGGGACGCCTTCGATCACTTCCTGGGTCGAGCTCGGGTGAGGACGCAAGTAGATGCCGGGCACCATGCGACCGCTGATGCTCGGCACCAGGCCGATCCGCTCGATGACCCCAGAGACCGGCGCGTGCATGGCCACCGAAACGAAGCCATCGGGACGGGCGATGCGTTGGCCACGGACCACCTCCTCGCCTTCGCGGACCACCGGCAGCGCGGGCTTGCCGATGTGCTGAACCAGCGGCACCACCAGCGCCGGGGCGAATGGGAACCGGCGAATCGGCAGAGACGCGGTCTCGCGCTTCGACTCCGGCGGATGGATGCCATGAGGAAACGTCGATCGCATCAGTTGTACTTCTTGGCGCGCGCGATCCAGCGGTCGATGTCCTTGGCGCTCCGGTCCGTGGGTACCCCTGGATGGATGACGCTGGCGGTGCAGCGCTCGGCCGCTTTCACCAGGTCCTGGTACGGGCCGCCGCGCGGGTCTTTGATGAAGGCCTTGCGCTTCGCGTCGTAAGCGAACATCTTCGGATTGAGATTCACGCACTCGTCGCACGAGGTGCAGAGCTCGGTGTCGAGCCAGGGCGCCATGGGTTCGACGGCTCCCGCCGCGGCCGTGGCGGTGATTGCGGTGCTTGGCTTGGCCGACAGTGGGCCGGCGGGCGGGATGTCGGTGCTCTCCAGGGGCGGCGCCCCTGGCGAGGCGAGCAGGTCTTCCAGGTCTTGCCCCTCTCCGGCGGCGATCCGGATCAGGTTCTGGGTAATCGAGGCGATGACCTCGGAGCGAACCCGCGCCTCGATCGCCGCCGATGAGACCGGCTCTCGACCGACTCCCGCGAGGGCACGCAGCATGGTCCAGAAGTCGCGGCGGTCGGCGCACGACTCGACCATGGTCTTGTCGACCAGCAATCGGTTCAGTCGCTGTTCTCGATCGATCGTCCAAATGTAGGGGAAGCGCCCTTCCCGCTCGCTCTCGTCGAGCTCGAGGAGCTCGGCGAGCGGCACCATGCTGTCGTTCCAGGTATCCGGCGGGGCCTTGCGGAAGTGCTTGCGAAAGCGCACCTCGGTGATCGCGAAATCGGCGAAGGTCATCGGCAGGTCCATCGTCTTCTCGACGCCGGCTTCGCGATAGGTGAGGGTGTAGGTCGGCCAGTCCTGGTCGACCGCGGGGTTGCCCTCGAGATCGAAGCACTCCTCCGGGGTCTTCCCTAGGCTCGGGTCGTAGCGAAACAGCGGATACGCTCGCGACTCGACCGCCAGCTTGGCCTGATGCGCGCTCATGTCGTCGCCGACGCCGTGCTCGGGCTGGCACGAGGTGTAGAGATTGAACAGCGCCGGGCGCCTGGCTTTGAGGCCGCGAATGAAACCTTCGATCAAATGGCCGGGATTCGCGATCGTCCCTTGCATGACGTAGGTCGTGCGGTGGGCCATCCCGATCAGACCGATCTCCTTGCGGGGCTCCTGCTTGCCTTGGATGACCGTGCCGAACTGGGCCATGTCGGAGATCTGACCGAAGAAGCCCGAGGTGCAGGCCTGACCGCCGGTGTTGGAATAGACCTGGGTGTCGACGACCACGATCTTGATCGGTTTGCCGGCCATCATCGCCCGCGACAAGTTCTGGAAGCCGATGTCGTACATCGCGCCGTCGCCGCCCACCGCCACCACCGGGGGACAGAGCTCCCACTCGTGGTCGGAGAAATCGCGCCAGTTGAAGTAGCGGAAGAACGAGTCGTGCAGCGCCGGGTTGTAGCGCCCTTCGAGCTCGAGCTCGGCGAGCCGGACCGCCCTGAAGCCGTCGGCCATCTTGGCCATGTGTCCCTCGAAGATCCCCATCGCCATCGACGGCGAGTCCTGGAACAAGTGATTCGCCCACGGGAAGGGATAGGGGTTGAAGGGGTAGGTGCTGCCCCACACCGAGGTGCAGCCGGTGGAGTTGATCATCCCCATCGAGGATCGACCGCGACCGCTGGTGCCGCGCTGGTAGCGCCACTCGAGGTCCTTGAGCTTGGCCACCAGTCCGGTGACCTGGCCCAGCCACTCCTGGTCGATCGGCTGTCCGCCGTGCAGGCTCTCGACGCGCTTGGCGATCTCGGCCAGGGTGAGGTCGCCAGCAGTCTTGTCGCCGGTGATTCCCGCGATCACCGCGGGGTCGCCGATCTTGATCTCCTCGATCAGCTTGAGCTTGACGTGCTGTTCGAGCCGGCCGATCAGCTCGCCGAGGTAGATCACCTGTTTCTTGATCCGCGGCTGCATCAACGCTTCGACCGTGGCGGTGAACAGGTGGATCACTGACTTCTCGCCGCGCCCGAGGCAGGCGCCGTCGCCGCTCTCGAGCGACTGGTAGTTGCGCTTGTCGAGGAGCAAGGTCTCGAGCGCGCCGACCGCCCCTTCGAGGTCGTCGACTCGGATGTACTTCTCGGGAGTTGTCGGCAGATCGAGCCAGAAGTCCCACTGGCCGCGCAGCTCCGCCACGCTGTCGTCGGTCTGGGCGACCGGTCGCAGCGCGTCGTCGTCGCACACTTCGACGCACTCCATGCAGCCCTTGCACGTGTAGGGATTGATGGTGATGCTGAGCAGGCCGCCGTCACCTGCCTGCCGTTTCTCGGGGACGGTGAAGTAGGGGCGCGAGAGCGCGAACTTGAAACCGTCGAGCTCGTCGCGAAAGAGATCGAGCTCACGACCGAGCTCGGTTCGATCGACACGATCGCTCCGATGGCTTCGATCGACGTCGCCATTGCCCATCTGGTCGAGCGTGGCCTCGAGCGCGCCTTCCATCATCGCCGCCACCGAGTCGGTCTCGGCCGCCTGGCTGAAAAGGCCGCGCAGATTGCGCTCGACGATGCGTACCGCCTTGGGCAGGTACTTGACCTCGTGCCCGTGCTTGCGCACCCGCCGGACCACGGTGTCCATCACCTGGCCCACCTCGCTGACCAGGCCCGGTATCGCGGTGTCCGGGCACACCGTGTAGCAGCGGCCGCAGGCGGTGCAGTTCTCCGGGATCCACCGCGGGTGCTCGAAGCGAATCGCGGTCATGTCGCGAAACAGCGCGGTGACTGCCGGCATGACTCCGAGGCCGATGAACGGGTCGGTGAGGTTGTCGTTGCCCATGCCGCGGGCGTAGAAGCTGCCGGTCTGCTCCCAGAAGCGATGGATGTCGCTGGTCGGAGAGTCGCTCGCTGGCAGGTCCTTGACCATCACCGGGATCGGCGGTCCAGCGCTGCGCGTCATCTGGCTCGGCGGGTCCGCGGTGAGCGCGCCGGCCGGCACCTCCTGGAGCTCGTCGAAGCCGCGCTTGACCACCCGCAGGTTGTCGGCGACGACCCGCGCCCCTTTACCGCCGAACTTCTTGGTGAGTTGGCTGGAGATGGCTTCGAGCAGCCGCTCTTCGTCGAGGCTCTGGCGCTCCATGACGTCCGAGGCCCGAAAGAACGCGCCCTGGAAGGCGATTCCCTGCATGCGCAGCTGGAGATCGGGATCCGTCGCCTCTTCTCGGGCGATCCGAAACGCGTCGAGACAGAAGACGCGGATTCTCTTGTCACGGATCACTCGGCGAAAGCCGATCGGGATCGATAGCCAGACCTTGTCGACCGACGGCTCGGCACTCTGGATGACGAAGACGCCGCCCTCGCGGAGGCCGGCCAGGGCGTTGGTGTGATGGAAGACGTTGGGATCGGGCGACAACACCGCGTCGACGTGAAAATACTCACAGTTGACCCGGATCGGCTCGGGGGCCGCCGAGAGATAGTAGGTAGTGGGCTGCCCTTTCTTCTCGGAGCCGTACTTGGGGTTGGCCTTGATGTGATACCCGAGCAGGTCGTAGAGGGTCATCGCCAGGTTCTTGCCGGTGGTGATCGCTCCCCAGCCGCCCACCGAGTGGATGCGCACCGTGATGCTGCCTGGAGGCATCAGGTCGGGGTTCTCGCTGCCGTGCAGCGCCAGCTCGCGAACTTCTGGGTAGCTCTCGGCGATCGTCTGCTGGTACAGCTCCTGTTTGGGCGTTTTGGCCTCTCGATGCAGGAAGTCGATGGACAGGTAGAAGTATTTGCGGTGGCCGCCGTCGGGCAGCATGTTCTCGACCGTTGCAATCAGACCTTCGGGCTGCAAGTCTCGGCTGCCAAGACCGAACGAACCGGAGTAGATCGCCGGGGTGTCGCTAGCGCCGCGGTAGCTCTGGAGCTCCGGGTAGGGGAGGGGTTCTCGACCCTTGTGCCGCCATGAGCGCCCTTGCCGCCCCTCCTGGGCGAAACCGTTCTCGAGGGACCGTGAGACCACGGCTCGAATCTCGCGCACCAGCGGCAGGTCCGCGGCGAGCGGTTGGTCGAGCCGCTCGAGGACCGCCACGCCCTTCCGGCCCTTGAGCATCTTGCTCACCAGGTCACTCGGGAAGGGACGGAACATCGCCAGGTCGACGACTCCGACCTTGATCTTGCGCTCCGAGCGCAGCCAATCCGCCACTGCCTCCGCGCTCGGGATCACACTGCCCTGGCCGACGATCAAATACTCGGCATCCTCGGCGCGATAGCTCATCACCCGGGCGTAACGGCGTCCGGTGAGCGCGTAGAACTCGTCGAACGCGCGGTCCGTGAGCTCGCGGAGATGATCGAAGAAGAACGGACGCTGCGCCGCCACGCTCTGCATGTACGCGTCCTGGTTCTGGACCAGACCGGCCATCACCGGATTGTCGACGTCCCACAGCTCGGGGATGCGCCGGCGGCGGTCCCCGTAGAGGATTCGCTGCGCCGGCGTCGGGGTGTCGATGAGGTCGTCGGGACGCCCGAGGTACTCCGCGATCAGCTCGCGCTCCGGAACTACGATCGATTCGATGAGATGAGTGGTGAGGAAACCGTCCTGGGCGACGATGCCAGGGGTGAGCGCCAGTTCGGCGACCCGATGCGCGACCAGATTGAAGTCCGCGGCGTGCTGCACGTTCTTCGCGAACAGCTGGAAGAAGCCGGTGTCGTCGACCGCGTGGTAGTCGTCGTGGCCGGCGTGCACGTTGAGCGTCGACTTGGTCATCGCGCGGGCGCCGATGTTGAGCACGTAGGTGAGCCGTTTGCCCACCGCCGCGTACAGCGATTCGTGCATGTACGCGATCCCCTGACCGGAGGAGAAGTTGGCGGCCCTGAGACCGGTCATCGAAAGGCCCGCAGTCAC